>DASYUQ010000114.1 GCA_036001065.1 Candidatus Methylomirabilota bacterium | reverse complement strand
GAGCGCCTGGCCACCCCCGGGGTGGATGGCTCCCCGCGGGCCCTGGCCAGGGCGGTCCGCACGCTCGCCGACCGCTTGCTCACCACCCGGCCGGGGCGCATCTACCGCGAGATGCTGGCCCTGGTCGAGCGCCCGCTGCTCGCGCACGTGCTGGCCCTGACGGGAGGCAATCAGGTCCGAGCCGCCCGTCTTCTCGGTTTGAACCGCAACACACTCCACAAGCGCTGCCAACGGCTCCGGCTGCTCCCGGCGCCCCGGGCTGAGGTGCGGACCAGGTCGCGTCGTCTTCGCTCGGTACCGCTGGGCTGAACCGGGGGCGCCCGTCCCCGAGCTACCCGTACCGGTCCCGGAGCGGGCCGGCGGCCGGGCGCGTGGCAGGGACGTCAGCTGGGCCGCTGGGGAATGCCGTGCTTGCGCATCTTGGAGTAGAGGGTGGGGCGGCGCAGGCCCAGCAGCGCGGCCGCGGCCTGCTTGTTCCACCGGGTGGTCTCGAGCGCCTTGAGGATCGAGGCCCGCTCGATCTCCTCCAGCGAGCCCGCGGGTACCTCCGAGGGCGCGATCGACGACGCCGCGCCCTCCGCGACCGTGCGCTGGAGCGCCTCGGGCAGATCGGCCAGCGTGATCTGCTTACCGTGCGTCACCAGGACGGCGTGCTCGATCGCGTGCTGCAGCTCCCGCACGTTTCCCGGCCACGGGTAACCGAGCAGGCGCCGGTACGCCTCCGGCTCGATGCCGTCCATCCGCCGGTCGTGCCTGGCCGCGTAGCGCTCCAGGAAGGCCTGGACCAGCAGCGGAATATCGTCGGGGCGTTCGCGCAGCGGCGGCACCTGGATGGTCACCGTATTGATCCGGAAATAAAGGTCCTGCCGGAGCTGGCCTTCCTTGACGGCGAGGTCGGCGTTGCGGTTAGTCGAGGAGATCAGCCGGAAATCGACGGCCACGGCCTTGGTGCCGCCGAGCCGCCGCACCACCCGCTCTTCGAGCACGCGGAGGAGTTTGGCCTGCAGATCGACGGGCATCTCGATGATCTCGTCGAGCAGCAACGAGCCCCGGTGCGCCTCCTCCAGCAGGCCGACCTTCTCGGTGGTGGCGCCGGTGAACGAGCCCCTGGTGTGGCCGAATAGCTCCGACTCGATGAGGTCCTTGGGCAGCGCGGCGCAGTTGATCTTGATCCAGGGACCGTCGCGCCGCCGGCTCCGCTCGTGGAGCGCGTTGGCGATCAGCTCCTTGCCGGTGCCACTCTCGCCGACGATGAGCACGTTGGCGTCGGCGTCGGCCACCGAGGCCACCGTCTCCATCACGCGCCGCATGGAGGGCGCGGCGGAGAGGATTTCGCTGTCGGCGGACTGCTCGGCCAGCCGGCGGCGCAGGTCGGTGTTCTCGGCGACCAGCTTGCGGTGCTCGAGCGCGTTCTTGACGAGCCCCAGCACCTCGTCGGGGTCGAAGGGCTTCTCGAGGACGTAGAAGGCCCCCGCGCCCTTGGTGGCCTCCATCGCCTTCCGCACCGAGCCGTAGGCGGTGACGATGATCACCTCGACCGACGGGTCCCGCTTCTTCAGCTCCCGGGTGAGGGCGATGCCGTCGCCGTCGGGGAGCATGAGGTCGACGATCGCGGCCTGGACGTCGGCCTGGGCCAGGACGGAGAGGGCGGTCTGCACGCTGCCGGCCATGCGGACGGCGTAGCCGTCGGCCTCCAGCGTGAGTCGGAGGCCGTCGAGAATGGTCGGCTCGTCGTCGACGACGAGGACTGTGCGCCCGTGCTTCACCGGGCCTCCTCGGCTCCGGAGCGGGCGGCCGGGGCGCCGACGGGGATGCGGATGCGCACGCGGGTGCCGTGGCCGGGCGCGCTCTGGATCGTCAGCTCGCCACCGTGCAGATCGACCACCGAGCGGGCGATGGCCATGCCGAGCCCAGTGCCGTCCGGCTTGGTGGTGAAGAACAGGTCGAAGACGCGGGCGAGCGTCTCGTCGCCCATCCCCGGTCCGGTGTCGTCGATGGCCACCGTGATCGCCTGCGCCTCGGCCGTGTAGAGTACGCCCACCGTCAACCGGCCCCGGTCGTTGAGGGCCTCCAGCCCGTTGAGGACCAGGTTCAAGAAGGCTTTGCGCAGCTCGCGGGCGTCGACCTGCGCCTCCGGACAGGCGGGGTCGTACGACCGCACGATCTCGATGCCCTCGGACGGGCAGCGGGCGCGCGCCAGCGCGATGCACTCGTCGAGCAGCGCAGCCAGCGAGGTGGGCGCGCGGTGCAGCTCGGGCGGGCGCCCGAAGGCGGTGATTTCCGAGACCACCGCCGTCAGGTGATCGACCGTGGACGTGACCTTCCGCGCCAGGTCCGCGCTCTCGACATCGCGGCCCTTCTCGAGCCGCTGCTCCAGGTGGCGGGCGTAGAGACGCAGGCCGGCTAGCGGGTTCTTCAGCTCGTGGGCCACCTGCGTCGCCATCCGGCCCAGAGCGGCCAGGGCGCCGCTCCGCAGCCGCTCGAGCTCATGCGTGTTCCGGATGGCGATCGCCGCCTGGGAGGAGAAGAGCGCGAGCAGCTCGAGGTCGTCCTCCGTCGGCTCCACGCGCGCGGGCGTCTCGATCACCAGGGCCCCCACCGGGCCCCGCTGCACGACCAGCGGAGCGGCGACGATGATCCGGGACTCCGCGCCGGGCACCGTCATGGGCGCGCCCTTCTCGATCGCCTGGGCCGCCGCCGTCTCCAGCGCGCTCCACGACGGGGGCGGCGACCCCGCGCTGGCCATCGGCACCAGGCGCCCGCTGGTGAGCTGGAAGACCACGGCCCGCTCTGCCTCCGTGGTCTCCACCGCAGCCTGGACCACGGCGTCCAGGATGCGCTCCATGACGCCGGACGACGCGAACGTCTCGCCCACCGCCAGTAGACGCTCGCGGTCGCGCGCCCAGCGCCGCGCCGAGAGCGCCCGGCGGATCTTGGCCCGCAGCTCGTCGCGCACGAACGGCTTGGTCAGGTAATCGAAGGCGCCTCGCTGCACGGCCTCGACCGCCGTCTCGATGGTGCCGTGGGCGGTCATGATGAGCACCGGCAGGCGCGGCTGCCGGGAGTGGAGCGTCTCCATGAGCTGAATGCCGTCGAGGGGCTCCATGCGGAGATCCAGCAGCGCCAGGTCGAAGCGCCCGGCGGTCATCGCGTCGATGGCGTCCTGGGGCCGGCTGGTCCCGGTCACCTCGAAGCCCATGGCGGTCAGGCGCATCTCGAGCACCTCGAGGATCGCGGCGTCGTCGTCGACGACCAGCACGCGCCGCTTCATCGCTCGATCTCCGGCGCGGCTGGTCGCGAGCGGGTCCTGGCAGGGGAGCGGCCCCCGTCCGGCATCGCTGTCGGTGGCTGGCGTTGCGGCCGGGGCGTATCGACCCGCAGCGTCCGGCGTGATATCTCTCGCGCTTCGCGCGGAGTGCCACGGGCTGCTGGCGGACGGGGGCCGCTCCCCTGCCACCCGCTCGAGGCAGCCGCGCCGGGCTGGCCCGCTGAGACGCGCGTCCTGCTCTTCACCCGCGGCCGGCTCGTCGACGATGCTCGCATCGTCGTCATCGGCGGCGACGCTCGTCGCGCAGGTCGAGTTTCTTGAGATTCTCCAGGTCTTCGCGCAGGCGCTCCAGCTCCTGCCGCAAGCGGTTCAGCTCGCCGTCGCGGGCGGCGAGCTCCTCGCGCAGGCGCGCGATGTCCGTGCGGGCGGCCACCAGGCCGGCCACCGCGTCGCGGCTGGCCAGCGCGCGCCGGGCGGCGGGGTCGTCGGGATACTTCGCCAGCAGCTCGTCGTACGTCCGCACGGCGCTGGCGTACTCACCCTTCTGCACCAGTCGGTCCGCGCGATCGAGGAGCGCCGCCGGCGGCCACCACGGCGCGCAGCCCGCCAGGAGCATCGCCATCGTCACTCCCCGTACGAATCGGCTCACTCTTCCGCCCTTCCGCGCGGAAGCAAGACCGTGAAGCGGCTGCCCTTGCCTTCCTGCGATTCTACCGTCACGCGTCCTCCATGCGCCTCCACCAGACCGCGCACGATCGGCAGCCCGAGGCCGGTGCCGCCCCGCCGGTGATGGGCCTGCTCGTACCAGCCGAAGATGTGCGGCAGGGCGCTGGCCGGGATGCCGATGCCCGTGTCCTCCACGTGCACCTCGATCTCCGGGCCGACGTCGAGCACGCGTGCCGTCACCCGACCGCCGCGCGGGGTGAAGCGGATCGCGTTGGCGACGAGGTTCACCACCACCTGGACCAGCCGGTCCTCGTCGCCCAGGTAGTCGAAGCGCTGCCCGGTCCGCTCGACCTCGAGGGCCAGGCCCGCCTCCTGGGCCTGGGGCCGCAGCTCCTCCACGGCGCGAGCGACCAGCCGGTCCAGCTCGAACGGCTTGCGCTCGATCGGCAGCGTGCCGGCGCGGAGGCGCGAGAGATCCAGGATCTGGTTGACGAGGCGGAGGAGGCGCTCCGAGCCCGCTTCGATGATCTTCACCAGCCGCGCCTGTTTCGGGTTGAGCCCGCCGGGGACTTCGTCGCGCAGCAAGTGCGCGGCCTCCCGCATCGAGGTGAGCGGCGAGCGCAGCTCGTGGGACACCGTCGCCAGAAACGTCTCCTTGAGGGCGTCGAGCTCGCGCAGCTGCTCCGCCATCGCGTTGAAGGACCTCGCCAGCGCGGCCACCTCGTCCTCGCCTTCGACGCGGACGGGCTCGGGAAAGGAGCCGGTGGCCACGGCCGACGTGGCGGCCGACAGGGCGCGCAGCGACCAGGTGAGCCTGAAGGCGATGGCCGCCGTCCCCACCAGGGCCAGGACGACCGCGGCGCCGAACGCGATGAGGACGCCGCCCCACGTCCGCGCCTCCAGCCGCGCCGCCTCCGCCTGCGCCCCCAGGGCCGCGCTGCGAATCTGTTCGATGAGCTGGTCGAGGAGGGACTCGACGCGCTCGATCAGCGCGCGCGTCTCCGTATCGGACAGGCGAAGCGCCTGCTCACGCTGTCCGCGGGCCAGCAGCGCCTGCTCCTCGCCGACCAGCCGTTGGTACTCGTCGAACGCGTCCTTGGCCTGGCGGAGGAGCGCCTCCTGACGGGGTGTGGTGAGGAGCGGGCCGAGCCGCGCGAGGTCGTCCCGGGCCTGGGCGGCCTGCTCCTCCCAGCGGGTCACATAGCGGGGGTCGCGCAGGATCAGCATGCGCGCCTCCAGGCGCGCCAGCCCGGGCATGGCGGCGTGGATGGACGAGGCGTCGTGGATGGCCGGCATCGTGCGCGTCGTGATGTCGCGGTTGACCGAGACCAGCCGGCCGACGGCGCGCAGGCTCAGGCCCCCCACGATGAAGAGCACGACGATCACCAGCGACGAGGCCAGGAAGATCTTGGAGGCGAGCTTCATCCCCGGCCGGCCCCGGATCGCGACGCGAGCTGGGTGGCCAGGAGCTTCGCCACCAGGCGGCGCTCGTCGTCGAAGACCTGCCCGTCGACGACGAGCGTGGTGCGCCCGCGCTGAATGACCTCGGCTTCCGCGGTGAGCGTGCCGCGGTCGGTGTTCAGCTCGGGGCGGAATTCCCGCGCCCGCCCCTCGCCTGCCGTGAGGAACTGCGTGCCATGGCTCGCGATCATCGTTCCGCGCGCCCACTCGTTGATCTTCGCGGCGAACTCCTTGGGTGTCATCCTTGGATCGGGGTTCCCTCAAAGATATCGTGAACCCGGGAGGCTTGTCCCCTCTTACGGTCCGGCCGGCGCCAGCGGGAACGCCGGGCCGCGCAACTCCGCGTAAATGTTACGACCGCGGGCGTCGCGCAGCCGCCGGGTGAGGCGGGCCCCGGCGAGCCCGAGGCGGGCTGGCCGCGCAGGTGACCCGCTCCGCGCCCAAGATGCGCGCAAAGAGCGGCGCGCTCGTCGGGACCGTGTCCGGCGGTCGGCGGCGGCGCACGATGCGCTCGGAGATCAGCCCGGTCAGCGGGCTGGCGTCTCCGCATCGCGACGGCCGCACGAGATTGCAAAGGTCTACCGGCTGGCCTACCATTAGCGCCGCCATGGAGTTCGGCTTCTCGCTCCCGGGTCGCGGCCCGCTCGCCGAACCCGATGCGGTGCTCGAGATCGCGGCGAAAGCCGAATCCCTGCGCTACGCCTCGCTCTTCGTGACCGATCACATCGTCTTGCCCGCCTCCACGGCGGGATCGGTGTACCCGTACTCGGCGACGGGACAGTTCCCCGGCGGCTCCCGTCAGGACTACCTGGAGCCGCTGACGATGCTCGGCTATCTCGCCCGCGCGACGAAGAAGATCCGCCTGGGCACCAGCGTGCTCGTGATCCCCTATCGCAACCCCCTGGCCGCGGCGAAGATGCTCGCGACGATCGACGTCCTCTCCGAGGGGCGCGTCATCCTGGGCGCGGGGGTGGGCTGGCTCCGGGAGGAGTTCGAGGCGCTGGCGGCGCCGCCGTTCGAGCAGCGCGGGCGCGTCACCGACGAGTACCTCCGGCTCATGCGTCTGGTGTGGACGACGGACCCGGTCAGCTTCACGGGCCAATATTACAAGGTCCGGGAGGTGCACGCCCTGCCCAAGCCCGTGCAACCGGGCGGCATCCCCATCTGGATCGGGGGTCACACGGACGCCGCGCTGAAGCGCGCGGCCACGCTCGGCGACGGCTGGCATCCCATCGGCCTGCGGCCGCCGGCGCTGCTGCCGCCCGACGAGTACGCGATGAAGGTGAAGCAGCTCCACATCTACGCCCAGAAGGCCGGGCGCGATCCCAAGGCCATCGCGTTGACCTTCCGGGCGCCGATGGAGGTGCGCTCGAAGCGCGAGAAGACGCCGGCCCGCGATCGACCGATGTTCCAGGGAACCGCCCCCGAGGTCATCGCGGACCTCGAACGCTACCAGGCGGTCGGCGTCACCCATCTCGTCTTCGATCCCACCCGGCCGGACCTGGAGGCCGCGCTCGCGAACATGGAGCGCTTCGCCCACGAGGTGCGGCCCAAGCTGACGGGACGGCGGCGATGATGGTCAGCCACGCCGAAGGCTGCGCGCTGATCGAGGTGCCGCTCGACGGTCTCCAAGACCTGCTGGCCCGCGCGGGTGAGCTGCGCGACCGCGGCCGGGGCCGGCGGGTCACCTTCTCCAAGAAGGTCTTCGTGCCGCTGACCACGCTCTGCCGCGACTACTGCGGCTACTGCACCTTCCGGCGCGATCCGGGCGAGCCGGGCGCCCACACGATGACTCCGGAGGAGGTCGTGACGCTCGTGCAGGCGGGCGGCCGGCTGGGCGCGAAGGAGGCCCTGTTTTCCCTCGGCGACAAGCCGGAGGCGCGCTTCCCGGAGCAGCGCGCCTTCCTCCGGCGCCATGGCCACCGGACGACGCTGGGCTACCTCCGCGCGATGTGCGAGCTGACGCTGCGCCAATCGCCGCTCCTGCCCCACGCCAACCCGGGCGTCATGGGGGAGCGCGACCTCGCCGCGCTCCGCGAGGTCAACGCCAGCATGGGCCTCATGCTGGAGACGCTCTCCGAGCGGCTGCTGGCCCCCGGCCTGGCCCACGACCGGGCCCCCGACAAGGTCCCCGCCCGGCGGCTCAAGACGATCGAGCTGGCGGGCAAGCTGCAGATCCCGTTCACGACCGGCATCCTGATCGGCATCGGCGAGACGCCCCGCGAGCGCGTCGACGCGCTGGCGGCGATCCGCGATCTGCACGAGCGATACGGCCACATCCAGGAAGTGATCATCCAGAACTTCCGGGCCAAGCCGCGGATCCCGATGCGGGACGCGCCCGAGCCCGCCTTCGAGGACCTGCTGCGCACGCTGGCCGTCGCCCGCCTCCTGCTCGGCCCCGACGTGAACGTCCAGGCCCCGCCCAACCTGTCGCCGGGCGCCTATCCGCGCCTGCTCGCCGCGGGCCTCAACGACTGGGGCGGGATCTCGCCCCTCACGATCGACCACATCAACCCCGAAGCGCCCTGGCCCCTCATCCCCGAGCTCAGGCGCGCGACCGAGAGCCTCGGCTTCGTCCTCCGCGAGCGGCTGGCCGTCTATCCCGAGTTCGCGACGCGACCCGAGTTCGTCGCCGAGCCGCTCCGCTCGCGGATCGCCAGACTGATCGACGCCGACGGCCTCGTCAAGGAGTCGCATGAGCACTGGCGACGCTGGTAGCCTGCGCCCCGCCCTCGACTGGGCCTCCCCCGCGGTGCGCCGCGCCCTCGGCCGCGCGCTGGACGGCGACGAGGTCTCCGTCGACGAGGGCCTGACGCTGGCGGCGGCCGGCGGCGGCGATCTGCACGCGCTCACGCTGGCCGCCGACGAGATGCGCCGCCGGCAGGCGGGCGACGTCGTCACCTTCGTCGTCAACCGCAACGTAAACTTCACGAACGTCTGCATCAAGCACTGCACCTTCTGCGCCTTCAGCCGGGACCACCGCGAGGAGGAGGGCTACCTCCTGCCGATGGAGGAGGTGGTCCGGCGCGCCCAGGAGGCCTGGGACCTCGGCGCCACCGAGGTCTGCATCCAGGCCGGCCTGCCCCCCAAGCTGGACGGCCGCTACTACATCGACCTCTGCCGCGCCATCAAGCAGGCGGTGCCCCAGATGCACCTGCACGCCTTCTCTCCGGAGGAGATTCTGTACGGCTCGCTGCGCTCGGGCCTGTCGATCCGCGAGTATCTGACCGAGCTGAAGGCGGCCGGCCTGGGGACGCTGCCGGGGACCTCGGCGGAGATCCTGGACCAGGAGATCCGCGACGTCATCGCGCGCGGTCGCATCACCGTCCAGCAGTGGATCGAGGTCATCACCACCGCGCACGCGCTGGGCATCCGCACGACCTCGACCATCATGTACGGTCACATCGAGACGCATGCCCACTGGGTGCGTCACATGGCGCTGCTGCGCTCGATCCAGAGGGACACCGGTGGCTTCACCGAGTTCGTGCCGCTGTCGCTGATCCACACCGAGGCGCCCATGTGGGCCAAGCGTCTGGTGCCGGGCGTGCGCCCGGGCGCGACCGGGGTCGAGGTGGTCAAGATGCACGCGCTGGCCCGGCTCGTGCTGGGGCCGACCTTCCGCAACATCCAGTCGTCCTGGGTCAAGGAGGGGCCCAAGCTCGCCCAGGTTCTCCTGGGGGCCGGCGCCAATGACCTCGGCGGAACGCTGATCAACGAGTCGATCTCGACCTCGGCCGGCGCCGCCTACGGCCAGCTCGTGCCACCGGCGGAGTTGAAGCGGCTGGTGCGCGACGCGGGCCGGGTGCCGGCCCAGCGCGACACGATGTACGACATCGTCCGGGTCTACGGGGCGGACGACGACGAGGCTTCCCCCCTGGACGCCATCGAGGACGCCGAGGCCCGCTTCGGCTCGTACCGTCGTCTGATCGCATCGGGCGAGTTCCGCTACACACGGCGGTAGCCCTAATCCAAGGCCTGTGGTAATAATTCACGTCGCGCTGATTTTCATCCGACGAACAGGAGGCTACCCGTGGCGAAGATGATGACGAAGTCCGCGACCTTCTCCCACCTCGCGCAGAAGGCCAACCTCTCGAAGAAGCAGATCACGGAGCTCTTCGACGAGATGGTCATGCTCGCGACCAAGGAGGCGAAGAACGGGTTCGTGCTGCCGGGCTTCGGCAAGCTGGTCCTGGCGAACCGCAAGGCGCGGATGGGACGCAACCCCCAGACCGGCGAGCCCCTCAAGATCCCGGCCAAGCGCGTGTGCAAGTTCCGCCTGTCGAAGAGCCTGAAGGACACGGTGCTTGGGAAGAAGTAACCCGGGGCGGCGCCGGCCCGCCGACCGGCGGGCCCCGGCGTTGGAGTCGCAGACTTCTCCCACCGGGGTCGGCGTGGTTCCGGCCCCTTCACTGGCCGCAGCGACGGTGCCGCGGGTGTGGCAGGGTGTCGGGTATCGACCCCTGCCGGACGCCGCCATGGCCCGCCCCCTCTTCGATTTCGCCGCGCTGCCGTGGCCGCAGACCACGCGGGTGGCGTTGGGCTGGGGGGCGTTCGCCGCCGCCCCGGGCGCGGCACCGGGCGAGCGTCTCGTGGGCGCGCTGATCGCCGAGGCTCACGAGCGGGTGATGCTTCTCCATGGCCCCGTCGTGCTCGAAGGCGACGAGCCGCTGGAGACCGCCGCCCAGCTGGTGGCGGCGGCGCTCGATCACGCCACCGCGCTCGGCGCCGAGACGCTCTTCGCGCGCCCGCAGGGGCTCGACCGCGTCTGGGTGCGGTTCGGCTTCATCCCGGTGCCGGAGGGCACCCTGCCGGCCCCGCTGGCCGGGCGGGCGGCCGCCGGCCTCTACGCCTGGCGCGGCGGCAGCGCCCTCTGGACGCTGCGCGAATCACCGCGCGGGTGATCCGGATGAAGGTTGCCGCGCTCGCGGGAGGCACCGGCGCTGCCAAGCTCCTCCGCGGCCTGGCCGCCTGCGTGGGGCCGCGGGATCTCACCGTCATCGGCAACACCGGCGATGACCTCGAGATCTGGGGGCTGCACGTCTCCCCCGACATCGACAGCGTGACCTACGCGCTGGCCGGACGCCTCGACGTCGAGCGCGGCTGGGGGCTGGCCGGCGACACGTTCCGGTGCCTGGAGGCGATGGCCCGGCTCGGCGCCGATAGCTGGTTCAATCTCGGCGACCAGGACCTCGCGACCCACATGCTCCGCACCCAGGCCCTCCGCGAAGGCGCGGCGCTGTCGACCGTGACCGCGAACATCGCGCGGGACCTGGGCGTCCACGCGCGCATCCTGCCGATGAGCGACGATCCCGTCCGCACATGGATCCGGACGCCAGAGGGCTGGCTCACCTTTCAGGAGTACTTCGTGCGCCAGAAGGCGCTCGTCGAGGTGCTGGAGGTGGCCTACCGAGGGGCGGAGCGGGCCCGGCCGGCGCCCGGCGTCCTCGAGGCGATCGCGGACGCCGAGCTGATCGTGGCGTGCCCGTCGAATCCGGTCACGTCCCTGGGACCGGTGCTCGCCGTCCCCGGCGTCGTCGACGCGCTCGCCGCGACGCGCGCGCCGGTCGTCGGCGTCAGCCCGATCGTTGCCGGCGCGGCCGTCAGCGGTCCGGCGGGCGACCTGATGCGAGCCCGGGGGCTGCCCGTCTCCCCCATCGGCGTCGCCCTCGCGTATGCGCCGTGGCTGGGCGTGCTGCTCATCGACCCGCGGGACCAGGCCTGCGTGCCCGCGCTGCTCGCCCAGGGCGTGTCCCCCGTCGTCGCCGACATCGTCATGACGGACCGGGCGCGCGAGGTGGCGCTGGCGCGTCGCGTGCTCGACACTCTCGGCGCATGATCGTCGCGGCGGTGCCCGTGAAGGACCTCGTCAACGCCAAGCAACGGCTGGTGCGCGTGCTCGAGCCCGAGGAGCGGGCGGAGCTGGCCCGGGCCATGCTGCGGGATGTTCTAAAAGTGCTGACGGCGGCGCGCCTCGACCGCGTCTGGGTGGTGACGCGGGAGGCCGGGGTGACGGTCATCGCCCGCGAGTTCGGGGTGGAGGCGCTCAGTGAGGCGGAGAACCGCGGGCACACCGCGGCGGTCGCGCTGGCCCAGGCGACGGCGGAGCAGCGCGGGGCGCGCGCATTCCTCACCGTGCCCGGCGACGTTCCCTGCGTGAGCGCGGACGAGATCGAGGCCCTCAGGGCGCTCGTCGCCGAGCGCGCGCCGGCCGCAGTCCTGGTGCCCTCGCGGTCGGGGCTGGGCACGAATGGCGTGGCCCTGACGCCGCCCGCGGCCATGCCGCTCACGTTCGGCGAGCCCTCGTTCGAAAATCATCTCGCCGCGGCCCGTCGGCGCGGCCTGGCTCCCCGGGTGCTGTCGCTCCCGGGGTTGAGCCTCGACATCGACAACGCCGACGACCTGCTCGCCCTGCTCCGCGAAGGTGCCCACACGGAGAGCGGCCGCCTCCTCGCCCGCTGGCCGATCGCCGCCCGTCTGGCGCCGGACGAACCCGAGCGCCGGCTTGGCCGGCGCAATCCTGTTCTCTGGGAGGTCTCGGAGGGGGCTGCCGAGACCCCCTCCGACTGACCGAGGTGCACCCTGCTCCGCGAGGGCATCGCCACCCAATTCGGTCGTCTCGCCGCCCGCTGGATGATCGCCGCGCGTCTGGCGTCGGCCGATCCCGAGCGCCGGCTTGGCCGGCGCAATCCTGTTCTGGGGGAGGCCTCGGAGGGGGCCGCCCAGGCCCCCTCCGATTAGCCTGATGCCCAGCCCGCTCCGCGAGGGCATCACCACCGAAAGCGGCCGCGTCGCCGCCCGCTGGATGATCGCCGCGCGTCTGGCGTCGGACGAACCCGAGCGCCGGCTTGGCCGGCGCAATCCTGTTTTGGGGGAGGCCTCGGAGGGGGCCGTCGAGGCCCCCTCCGACATAACCTGATGCCGCCGCGATTCGAGGTCATCGGCGTCCAGGGCATCGGCGAGATCCATCCCGGCGACGACCTGGGGCGCCTGATCGTCGAGGCGGCCGCGGCCCAGGCCACGCCGCTCCTGGACGGCGACCTCCTCGTGATCGGCCAGAAGATCGTGTCCAAGGCCGAGGGCCGGCTGGTGAGGCTCGACGACGTGACGCCCTCGCCCGCCGCGGTCGCGATGGCCGCCCAGCTGGGCCGCGACGCGCGTCTGGTGGAGGTGATCCTGCGCGAGTGCCGCCGCATCGTGCGGATGGACCGGGGCGTGCTCATCGCGGAGACGCACCACGGATGGATCTGCGCCAATGCCGGCGTCGACCAATCCAACGTCGAGCGCGACTGGGTGGCGCTCCTGCCCGAGGATCCCGACCGCTCGGCCCGGCGGCTGCGCGAGGCGGTGCGGGAGCGGGCGGGCGTCGAACCCGCCATCATCATCGCCGACACCTTCGGCCGGCCCTGGCGCGAGGGCCTGACCAACGTCGCGATCGGGGTCAGCGGCGTCGCGCCCCTGCGCAGCTACCTGGGCGAGCGCGACCCCGCGGGGCGCGAGCTGCAGGCGACGATCCTGGCCCTGGCCGACGAGCTGGCGGGCGCGGCCGAGGTGGTGATGGGCAAGCTCGACCGGATTCCGGTGGCCATCGTCCGCGGGCTCCGGCTGGCGCCGGGCGAGGAGGGATCCAAGCCGCTCCTGCGCGATCCCGCGCGCGATCTCTTCCGGTGAGCCCGTGAACATCGCGATCCTCGGCGGCACCGGCAAGGAAGGCTCGGGGCTGGGGGCGCGCTGGGCGCTCGCCGGCCACTCCATCATCATCGGCTCCCGCGACGCCGAGCGCGCCCGCGCCAAGGCCGCCGATCTGCGGGAGCGGACCCGGAAACTCGCGATCATCGGCCACACCAATGACGAGGCGGCGGGCCTCGGCCAGGTGATCGTCGTCGCGCTGCCTGCCCTGGGCCTCGCCTCGACGCTGTCCCAGGTGCGCGAGGGCTGCCGCGGCAAGGTCGTCATCAGCACGGTCGTCGCCCTCAGCTTCGGCGGCCCGCGCCTGTTCACGCCGCCCGCCGTCGGCTCCTCGGCCGAAGAAGCCCAGCAGCTCCTGCCCGAGGCGAAGGTGGTCGCCGCCTTCCACCACATCGCCGCCCACGAGCTGGCGGAGACGGACCAGGCCATCGACTGCGATCTGCTGCTCTGCGGCGACGACGCCGAGGCCAAGCGGACGGTGGCCGAGCTGGGGGCCTCCATGGGGCTCCGGGGCATCGACGTGGGCCCGCTCTCGAACGCGGGACCGCTGGAGGGGATCACCGCCCTGCTCGCCGCCATCAACCGCCGCTACCAGCGCAAGAGCGCCGGCCTCAAGATCACCGGCCTCTGAGCTCGCGACCTTCGCCCAAGGAGACCGCCCATGGCTGACACTCCCGTCCTCGTCACCCCCGCCCGGCTCCGTGACTTCATCGTCGACGCGCTGGGGGCCATGAAGATGCCGCGCCCGGCCGCGGAGATCACCGCGGACCTCATGGTGCGCACCGATCTGCGTGGCGTCGATTCCCACGGCATCGGCATGCTGCCGCGGTACCACGACCTCTGGCAGGTCGGCTACATCGGCATGGACGCCGAGCCGACCGTCGTCCGCGACGACATGGCCACCGGCCTGTTCGACGGCCAGAAGGGGCTCGGCCACTACGTCTCCACGCTGGCGATGCGGCGGTGCATCGAGAAGGCGCGCGCCTACGGCGTCGGCATGGTGACCGTGCGGAACTCGGGTCACTATGGCGCGGCCGCCAACTACTCGATGATGCCCTGAAACACGGGTCTCCGAGGGTCCCCGCCCCCCCCGCCCCGGCGCCACGGCCACCGGCAGACACCCGGGGCCCGCAGTCAGCTGCGGGAGATGGCGAGGCCCAGGTAGACGATGATGGCGCCGAGGAGCAGCGCCAGGCGGTCGAGCCAGGCGATCGCCCGCAGCGCCGGCGCGGGGTCCTCGGCGCCGCCGAGCGCGCGGCGGAGCCGGGGGACCTGGGCGAAGTCGCGCTGCGCGGTCAGCGTGATCACGACCAGCACCAGCACGAACTTGCCGGCCAGCACCAGCGCCGCCCGGCTCTGCATCACCTGCTCGAGCGGTCCGAGCCGGGTGACGTTGTAGAAGCCGGTCAACACCACCAGCGCGAGCGCCGCCCAGGCGGCGGGGCGCCCGCGTCGCGCCGCCTCCGCGAAGGCTTGCACCTGCCCCGGCTCGGCGGGCCGGAGCACGTGGGCCTGGTACATGAGCCCCCCCAGCCAGACCACGGCGCCCAGCACGTGCAGCCACAGCGCAATGAGCGTCATGCGTGCGTCAGCGCGCCCAGCACGCGGTCGACGTCGCCGAGGTCCGTGAACAGCAGGTCGGGCGTGCAGGCGGCCAGCTCGGCGGCGGGATGGTGGCCGGTGGCGACCACGACGGCGCGGGCGCCGCAGGCGCGGGCGCAGTCCACGTCCAGCGGCGTGTCGCCGATGATCGTCACGCGGTCGAAGGGGAACTCGCGACCGGTCAGCGCCCGCGCCCGCGCGCAGGCCACGGCCGGAAGCCGCCGGCGGTCGGCGTCGTCGGACCCGTAGGCGCCCACCCGAAACCAGGGCAGCAGGCCGGTCGGCCGGAGCTTGGCGCGGGCGCCGCGCTCGATGTTGCCGGTGAGCAGCCCGACCAGCGCGTCCTCGCGGGCGCCGAGCCGCCTCACGACCTCCTCGGCGCCGGGCATCACCTCGACGCGACCGCCGTCGCCCAACGCCTTCTCCAGCTCGCCCGCGTACGCCTCGAAGAACGTGTCCAGCCGCGCGGCAATCTCGCCGTCGGTCAGCCCCGCCGCCCGCATGAGGTCGAAGGCGATCTGCGGATCGGTCCTGCCGCGCCAGTCGTAACGGTCGACGGGCGCGGCCGTCCCGTATACGGCTTCGAGCGCGCGCCCGAACGCCAGGCGGCCGGCGCCGCGCGCGTTGAGCAGGGTGCCATCGACGTCGAACAGGAACAGGCGCACCTAAGGGCAGTCCAGTCTGTGCGGCTCCGGATCACGAGCATCACGAGGCCCGAGGGAGGAGCCGACCGGAGCGTACGCGGTTGTACGTGAGGATCGGCGGGGGAGTGCGAAGCCGCAGCGCCGCCGCGGCGCGAGGCGAGCCTGCGTGAGCCCGAGAACGAAGTGAGGCGACGTGAGCCGGAGGCGCACTAGGGGGCCAGGCGACGGAGACGCTCGACGATGGCCGGCAGCACCTCGAGCGTGACGTCGATCTCGGGGGCGGTGGTCCACCGTCCCAGCGTGAAGCAAAGCGAGCCCTCCGCGGCCTGCAGGTCGCACCCGATGGCGCGCAGCACGTGCGACGGCTCGCCGGTTAGGGCGTTGCAGGCGGAGCCCGAGGAGGCCGCCACACCCCGCAGGTCGAGCTCGAGCAGGACGCTGTCGGCCTTCACCCCCGACACGACGACGCTGGCGTGATGCGGCAGACGGCGGTCGCCGACCGCGCCGGTGGCCCGCGCGCCCGGGATGCGCTCGAGCAACGCGGCGAGGAGCCGATCGCGGAGCTGGGCGAGCCGCGCGGACTCGGTGGCGCGTTCGACCCGCGCCAGCTCGGCGGCGACCCCCATGCCCACGATGGCGGGCAGGTTCTCGGTCCCCGATCGGTACCCGCGCTCCTGGCCACCGCCCAGGATGACCGGCGCCAGCTTCACCTCCGGACGCACCCAGAGCGCGCCGGCACCGGGCGGCCCGTAGAGGTCGTTCGAGGAGAGGGTCAGCAGGTCGATCGCGCATTCGTCCACCGAGAGAGCCATCCGGCCCGCGGCGTTTACGGCGTCGACGTGAAACGGGATGGACCGCGCGCGAGTGAGCCGCCCGATCTCGGCGACCGGCTGGAAGGTGCCGATCTCGCCGTTGGCGGCCATGATCGAGACCACGGCCGTGTCGCGGCGCAGCGCGCGCTCCACGGTGCCGGGGTCCACCCGTCCATCGGCGGCCACCCCCACGTAGGTCACGCTGTAGCCCAGCTTCTCGAGGTCACGGCAGGGATTGAGCACCGAGACGTGTTCGATGGCCGAGGTGACGACGTGGCGCCCTGACGCGCGCTGGGCCACGCCCTTGATCGCCAGGTTGTTGGCCTCGGTGGCGCTGGCGGTGAAGATCACGCCCACCGGCGTGCCCCCGAAGAGCCGCGCGAGCTTGGCGCGGGCGCCGTCGAGCGAGGCGCGGGCCTCGAGCCCCAGCGAGTGCAGCGCGGAGGGATTGCCCACGCCGCCCTCCAGGAACGGGCGCATCACGGCGACCACGCGCGGGTCCACGGGCGAGAACCCGGCATAGTCCAGGTAGACCCGGGTGCCCGCCGCGGCGCCGCTACTTGGTCTTTCGAACGAGGAAGCGAAAGACCGCGCCATCCCTCTCGATCGCCAGCAGCTCGTGGCCCGTCCGGGCCGTCCAGCTCTTCATGTCCGCCTCGGAGGCAGGATCGTCGGACAGCATCTCCAGAGACTGCCCGGCCGCCATCGGCTTCAGCGCTTCACGGACCTTCAGCACCGGCATCGGGCAAAAGAGGCCGATGCAGTCGATTTTCTTGTCGGGCGTGACGATCATCGTCCGGTGAAATTCTGACATTGACAGTGTGAGCCGGCAACAGAATAATCGTCTTTATATGCCGGGGAAGGCCGCGTCTGACGTAGGGTCGGCGGGGCAGCGGCTCAGACATCAGGTGTTGGTCGCGCTCACGCTTTCCTCGGTGCTGCCCGTCCTGGTCCTGGCTTATGTGTCGTACAGTTACGTGCTGCCGCATTTGGGCCTCCCCGATCTGGCCCGGTTCTTCGGCCTGCACGCCCTGCTGCTGTTCACTCTGCTCGCGATCATCGCCGGCGGCTACGTGATCTGGGACCTCGGGCGCAGCGTGGCCCGGATGGCGCAGATGCTGGCCGACGAGGGGCGGATCGGCGAGTTCGAGCACCGCAAGGACGACGTGGGCACGCTCATCCAGACGGTCGCCAAGATGCTGGAGACGATCGAGCAGCAGGCGGCGGAGATCAACAGCTTCGCCAGCCGGCTGGACGCCGCCTACCGGGAGCTGGAGTCCACCAACACCCGGCTGAAGGAGACCTCGTTCAAGGACGAGGTGACCGGGCTGTACAACCGCCGCTTCTTCTCGATCCGGCTCGAGGAGGAGATGCAACGCCATCGGCGCTTCAACCACCCGGTCTCGGTGGTCCTCATGGACCTCGACGGGTTCAAGGCGGTCAACGACGAGCTGGGCCACGCCGTCGGCGACGAGACGCTGCGGGAGGTCGCGCAGATCCTGGTCAAGCACTCGCGGGGCATCAACGTCGTGGCCCGTTACGGCGGCGACGAGTTCGTGGTGCTCCTGGTCGAGACCTCCCGCGCCGGCGCGCGACTCTACGCGGACCGCATCCGGCAGGTCGTCTCGACCTTTCCCTTCTCGCACGGCCGTTCCATCACCGCGAGCTTCGGGATCGCGAGCCTGCCCGACGACGAGGTGTCGACCTCCGAGGACCTGGTGCGGGTCGCCGACGAAGCCCTCTACACCGCCAAGCGGGCGGGCAAGAACCAGGTGGCAACGACGAACTCGCCGGAGAAAGTCACCTGACGTGGCCGCCAAACAGGTCCTGATCGTCGACGACGACACCCAGGTCCGCGAAGTCCTCCACCAGATCTTTCTGGCCGCCGGGTATCGGTGCCTGCTGGCCGCCGACGGCGCCGCCGGCCTCGCCATCTTCCGCGCCTCCCACCCGCCGCTCACGGTCACGGATCTCAAGATGCCCGGCCTCGACGGCGTCGCCGTGCTGGGCGCGATCCGCGAGATGGATCCGGACGCCGCGGTCATGGTGCTCACCGGCGCCCCCGACGTGAAGACCGCCATCGACAGCCTGAAGCTCGGCGCCTACGACTTCATCATGAAGCCCGTCAACGTGGACGAGCTGCTCATCGCGGCCGAGCGCGCCCTGGAACGGCGGCAGCTCCTCATCGAGCGGCGGCAGTACCAGAAGCTGCTCGAGCGGCGGGTGGACGAGGCGACTCGGAATCTACAATCGGCGTACCGCCAGCTCCAGGACACCTACCGGGCCACGCTGGAGACCCTGGGCGCCGCCCTGGACTCTCGCGATGTCGGCACCGAGGCCCACTCGCGGCGCGTGCACGGGTACGCGGTCGCCACGGCCCGCGAGCACGGCATGCCCGAGCACGACCTGACCGACCTCGCCCACGGCGTCCTCCTGCACGACATTGGCAAGATCGGGATCCCCGACAGCATCCTGCTCAAGCCGGGGCCCCTCACCCGCGAGGAGTGGGTGATCATGCGGCGTCATCCGGAGATCGGCAAGCGGCTCATCGAGAAGATCCCCTTCCTGCGGGGCGCGCTGCCGATCGTCTACTGCCACCACGAGCGCTGGGACGGCAGCGGTTACCCGCAGGGACTTCAGGAGGAAGAGATTCCCCTGGGCGCCCGCATCTTCTCCGTCGTCGACGCTTTCGACGCGATGACCTTCGACCGGCCCTATTCCAAGGCGATCCCGTTCGAGGCCGCCCTGGTCGAGATCAAGCGCTGCGCCGGCACGCACTTCGACCCCGCCGTGGTGGAGTCGTTCCTGCGCATGCCGGTCTCCGTGCTCGAGGAGATCCGCCGCAAGAGCACCGGCATCGAGTAGTCGCCGATCTTCACCTGGAAATCGCCGGCGATCAGGCCTTCGGTGCCGGTCTTGACAGCCTGCGCCAGCGTCGCGTCGGGGGCCAGCGCGAAGGTGGCGCCCCCTACCCGGAGCAGGTCACGCCGTGTCAGTCCTTGCCGCGTGTCATTGGACATCGCCTGCTCCTCCCGCCGGGCATCCTACCACCCGGCCGACCCTCCCCCCGGACCCCCGAAACGGGGAAGATTTTCCAACACCGGCCGGAGCGCGCGCCGTATGATGCTGGCGTTCAATTGGTCCCTGTCCGAGACTGGCCTTCGTCGCAGGGGGAGGCGGGATGGATCTCCTGGAGGCCAAAAGCCGGATTGCCGCGGCGCTGGTCGAGTCGATCTTCCGGCGGGCCCGCTACGAGGTCGAGCCGTACCGCTGCCAGCAGACGCCGCTGCGGTTCGGGCGGGAGGATTTCTCCCCCGACTTTCGCGCCGCCTTCAGCGGTGAGAACGGGAGCGGCCCCGAGCTGCTGGTCGAGGTGAAGTACCGCCCGTCCATCGACCAGTTCCTCTCCGTCGAGAATCAGCGGGGCCAGCGCTCGCTCTTCCTGCTCGCCCGCCGCCAGTGGCCGTCCCTCTACTTCGTCCTCGTCACCGACCGCCCCGAGCCCGGCCGCTCGTGCTTCCAGGCAATTTCGTTCGGCGACCTCAAGCCCGGCGAGCCGTTCCGCACCGTCGACCTCGACCAGTTCAAGGATCTCCGGATCTTCCGAAACAACGTCGAGGACCACGAGGAGCTGGTCCGGCGCATCTTCGGTCTGCTCGCCGGCGCCTAGCCCCGATCCGAAATTCTTTTGGCGAGGAATGTGCGGAAACGCGGCGTCGGTAGCGGCCGTGGCCAGCGTGGGTACGTGCGCACCCACGTCTTCCTATAGAGGCGCTGGCTGCGGTCGAACCATCTCCTGAACACCGCCCATGTTCGCGGCCATGTGCCGCTTTCACCTGCGAGCTTATTTCGGATCGGGGCTAGTTCGGTCGGAGGGGGCCTCGGCGGCCCCCTCCCAAACCTCGCCCGGGGAAGAATTGCGCGGGCGAAGCCCGCGCGCGAACGGTGTTACTCCGACACACACCCAGCGCCGGGGCCGGGCCGCGCTAGTGCCGTTCCAACTTGTTGATACTAAATCTGTCCACGAACGACGTACACGGTGCCTTCCTAGGCGCGAATAGTTGGAACGGCACTAGAGGATCGCCCGCCCGGTCAGCCAGAGTCCCAGGCCGGCCAGGAAGATCAAGACCGCGCGGTTGAACGTCGCTTGCTCCAGGCGGTCCTGCACCCCGAGGCCGAGCGCGAAGGCCGCCAGGCCCACGAGCGTCAGGGCCAGGGAGACGCCCAGCAGCGGCCACGTCAGCAGGCCGTAATAGGCCACGGCGCCGAGCTGTACGAGCTTGTAGACGATGAACGAGAAGGCCACCGAGCGGACGAACTCGTGCTTGTCCATGCCGAGCGCGTAGAAGTAGATGACCAGCGGCGTACCGGGCACATTGGTGACGCCGCCGATGATCCCCGCCAGCAGCCCCGTCGGCGGCGACAGCCAGGGCTCCCAGCCCGCGGGGACGCGCAGCGCGACCCGCATCACGTTGAGCGCGACGAAGAGCAGGATGAAGCAACCGAGGACGAGCATCACCGTCCGGGACGATAGGGTCACGAGCAGGCGGGTGCCCAGCACCGTCCCCGCCGCCCCGAAGACCAGCAGGAGGGCGAGCCGCCTGACGGTGGCCAGCGGCGCCCCGCGCCGCACGAACTGGACCCCGTCCATCACGATGTTGGGCAGGATCAGGACCACCACCGCCGTCTTCACGTCGGTGAAGAGGGTGAGCAGCGGGGTGGCCAGGGTCGGGAACCCGAACCCGATCGCTCCCTTGATGAACGCGGAGACCAGAACCGCGCCGGCGGCGAAGAGCGTCACGAGCACGGGGCGATAGTCACCCGGTTCGGGCGCGGGTGCCGGCCCCGGGCCGCCTCAGCCGACCAGCGCCTCGCGCAGCACCTCGGCCGGGTGTTTCGCCCGCCGGCCAGCCAGATGGGCGATCTGCTGGCGGCAGGACATCCCGGGGGCGACGATCTCGGTGTCGGCCGAGGCCGCCGTGACGGCGGGGGCCAGGCGGCGGTTGCCGAGCGATATAGAAATCTCGTAGTGCTCGCGCTCGAAGCCGAACGATCCGGCCATCCCGCAACAGCCGGAATCGACCTCGCTCACCTCGAAGCCCGCCCACCGGAGCGCTGCCACCGTGGGCGCGGTGCCGACGAGCGCCTTCTGATGGCAGTGGCCATGGAGCAGCGCCTTCCGGCCGGGGGCGCGGAAGTCGAGCCGGAGGCCGCGCTGGCGCTCGCGGAGCAGGAACTCCTCGAGCAGGAAGCTCTGGCGGGCCACCGCGCGCGCCTCGTCGGTCCGCAGCAGATCGACCGACTCGTCCCGCAGCGTGAGGAGGCACGAGGGCTCCAGCCCCACCACGGCGGCGCCGCGCGCCACCTCGGGCGCCAGCCGGGCCACGTTCCAGGCCGCGTGCTCGCGCGCCCGGTCCAGCAGCCCCTTGGAGATGAGGGGCCGCCCGCAGCACTTCCGGTCGACCAGGAGCACCCGATAGCCGGCCGCCTCCAGGAGCTCCACGGCGGCGCGGCCGATCTCGGGGACGTTGTAGGTCACGAACGTGTCGTGGAAGAGCACGACGTCGCCGCGCGGCGCCCGGGCGGGCGCGCGATGGCGGGCGAACCAGGCGGTGAACGTCTCCGGCGCCAGCGTCGGCAGCGGGCGGCGGCGATCGATGCCCGCCAGCTTCTCCAGCAGGAAGCGACCGGGCGCGAGACTCGAGGCCCAGTTGACGAGGGCCGGCAGCCTGGCCCCCAGCGCGTTCAGGCGGGCGATGTGACCGAAGAGCCGGTTGCGCAGGGGCAGACCGTGGGCGCGGTGGTAGTGGTAGAGGAACTCGTACTTGAGCTTGGCCATGTCCACGTTGGACGGGCACTCGGCCTTGCAGCCCTTGCACTCCAGGCAGAGATCCATGATCTCGTGGAGCCGCTGGCCCGTGAACTCCGCCGGCGGCAGGTGCCCGGAGAGCACGGCGCGCAGGGCGTTGGCGCGGCCGCGCGTCGAGTGCTCCTCGTCCCTGGTGGCCATGTAGGAGGGGCACATCGTGCCCTCCAGCGTCTTGCGGCAGACGCCCACGCCGTTGCACATCTCCACGGCCGCCGCCAAGCCCCCCTGCGCCGAGAAATCGAGCAGCGTCGCCGGCTCCCGCGTCGCGTACTGCGGCCCGTAGCGGAGGTGCTCGGTGATCCCGGGCGAGGCCACGATGTTGCCGGGGTTCATGCGGTTGTCGGGATCGAAGGCGGCCTTGACCTCCCGGAAGGCCTGCATGATCCGGGGGCCATACATGCGCGCGAGGAAGGAGCTGCGGGCCCGCCCGTCGCCGTGCTCGCTGGAGATGGTGCCGCCGAACTCGAGGACGAGGGCGGTGATCTCGTCGGCGATCGCCCGCACCTGCTCCAGCCCCCGCGCCGTCTTGAGGTTGATGACGGGGCGGATGTGCAGACACCCCACTGAGCAGTGGCCGTAGTAGGCGCCGTCGGTGTCGTACTTGGCGAAGATCTCCCGGAAGCGCGGGACGAACTCGGGCAGGTGCTTGGGATCGACGGCGGTGTCCTCGACGAAGGCGATGGGCTTCCGGTCGCCCTTCATGCCCAGCAGCAGCCCCAGCCCCGCCTTCCTGAGCTTCCAGATCGACCCCTGCTCGGCGGGATCGTAGGCGACGTGCGAGGCGTAGCCCATGCGCTCGCGCTGGCGCCGCGCCTCCAGTGCCTCGACCTGGGCCCGCACCTCGCCCTCGGTCTCCCCGGCGTACTCCACGATGAGGATGGCCGCCGGATCGCCCTGGACGAAGCCCATGCGCTGGGACTGCTCGAGGTTGCCCCAGGCCAGGTCGAGGATCATCTTGTCGGTCAACTCGACGGCGTAGGGGCCGGTTTCCAGGATCGACTGCGAGGACTCGAGCGCCTCCTGGAGATCGCGGTAGTGGATGACGTCGAGCGCGGTGGCCTGCGGGCGCCGCACCAGGCGCATCTTGGCCTCGAGCACGGTGACCAGCGTACCCTCCGAGCCGACGATCAGCCGCGCCATGCTCAGGGGACGCTGGGCGCCGTTTCCCCCGCCGGCGTAGGAGCCGGGCTTCACGGACGCTCCGACCAACTCGTTGAGGTTGTAGCCGGCGACCCGGCGCCAGTAGGCGGGATAGCGGGCCCGGATCTCGTCGGCGTAGGTCTCCCTGATCCGCGCGACCTCGCGGTAGATCTGCCCCTCGAGGCCGGGCCGCCCGCCCCGGCGGCGAAGCTCCTCGGGCGTGACGTCTCCGAAGACGACCCGGGTGCCGTCGGCCAGGAGCGCCGTCACCTCGAGGACGTGATCCACCGTCAGCCCGTAGGCGATCGAGTGCGAGCCCCCCGAGTTGTTGCCGATCATCCCGCCCAGCGTCGCCCGGTTCGAGGTGGACGTGTCGGGTCCGAAGAGGAGCCCCAGCGGGCGGACGTGATGGTTCAGCTCCTCCTGGACCAGGCCCGGCTCCACGCGCGCCCACAGTTCCTCCGCGTTCACCTCCACCACCCGGTTCAGGTGCGGCGAGAAGTCGAGGACCAGGGCGTGGTTGACCGTCTGCCCCGTGAGCGACGTGCCCCCGCCGCGCGGCAGGAGGGCGACGCCGTTCTTCTTCGCGACGTCGATCGTCGCCTGCACGTCGCCGCGATCGCGCGGAATCACCACGCCGATCGGCTCGACCTGGTACATCGACGCGTCCGTGGAGTAGAGGAGACGGGACGCCGGGTCGAAGCGGACATCGCCCGCGACGACCTTGCGAAGTTCGTGCTCCAGGTCGTTCACCGGGCTTATTATACGCGCGTGCGCGGCGTACTCCCGGCTGCCCTGGCGGGTCTCCTCGCGCTCGTCTCCACCGCCGCCAACGGCGCGCCGGCGGCGCCCGGCTTCCGGGTGAAGCTGCTCGACTCCGCGCGCACAATCGACTCGCGCGACCTGCTGGGCAAGAAGGTCCTCGTCCTGCGCTTCCAGGCTTCCTACTGCAAGCCCTGCGCGAGGGAGTCGGCCGCCTTCGGGCGCCTGGTCCAGCGCTACCGTCGGCGCGGCGTCGAGTTCCTGGCGCTGCACGTCCAGGACACCGTCGCCGACACCCGTCGCTTCGTGCGCGCCCAGAAGGTCACGTACCCGGTGGCCCTCGATCTCAGGCTCACGATCGGTAACCAGTTCGGCTTCAAGGGCACGCCCTACACCGTCGTCGTGGACCTCAAGGGGGAGATGGTGGCGGGCATCCACGGCCTCTCGGCCGTCACCCGCCTGCCCCGTATCCTCGACGCGGCGCTGCCCGAGGACGGCTCGGAGCCCGGCTAACCGCCGCCGCTGGCGAGCCACGTCACCAGGAAGGCGATCGCGCCCAGCGTCATGACCGCCGCTGCGGCCCACCCGAAGACGTTCAGCCAGAAGGGGTTGGTGTGCTCGCCCATGATGGTGCGGTTGTTACCGACGAGCATGACCAGGACCAGCAGTGGCGGCGCCAGCAGCCCGTTGAGGAGGGCCGAGAGGAACAGCATGCGCACCGGATTCGTCTGGAACACGTCCAGCAGCATGCCGGCGACGATCGCGCCCGCCAGCACCAGATAGAAGCGTCGGGCCCGCCGCGGAGGCAGATCGAGGCCCGAGCGCCAGCCAAAGAGCTCCGCAATCGCATACGACGCCGAGCCGGCGAGCACGGGCACGGCGAGGAGCCCCGTGCCGACGAGACCGAGGGCATAGAGCAGATAGGCGGCGTCGCCCGCCAGCGGCCGCAGTGCTTCAGCCGCCTGCCGGCTCGATTCGATCTCGCGGAGCCCCGCGCGATGCAGTGTCGATGCCGTGGCCAGCATGATGAAGTACATGGCGACGTTCGAGAAGAGCATCCCGGTCGTCACGTCGAGGCGGGCGTCGCGAAGCTCGTGCTCGGTGGCGCCGCGGCGCTGCGCGAGCGTCCGGCGCCCCTGGGCCCGCTCCTCCTCCACCTCCTGGGAGGCCTGCCAGAAGAAGAGATAGGGAGAGATGGTCGTGCCCAGGATGCCCACCAGCGTCGTCACCGACGCGCTGTCGAAGCTCATCCGGGGAACGACGGTCGCCAGCAGCGCGGACGTCCAGTCGGGATGGGCGAGGAAGGCCGCCGCGACGTAGGCGAACAGCGCCGCCGTGAGCCACTTGAGATAGCGGGCGAAGGTCGTGTAGCTCGTCCAGACGGTGATCCCGAGCATCGACAGGCCGAAGACGGGGACGAAGAGGAGCGCAGGGATTCCCGTCAGCACCTCCGCGGCGTCGGCCATGCCCCCCAGGTCGGCGCTGATGTTGAACACGTTCGCCACGAGCAGCAGGATGCAGGCCATATAGAGAAACGAGCGCGGGTAGTGATGGCGGAGCGCGCCGGCGAGTCCCTGGCCGGAGACGAGCCCGATGCGGGCGCAGATGAGCTGGATCGCCGCCATCAAGGGGAATGTCGCGATCGCCGTCCACAGCATGGCGTGGCCGAGCGACGCGCCGGCCACCGAGTACGTCGTGATGCCGCTGGGGTCGTCGTCGGAGGCGCCGGTGACGAGGCCGGGGCCGAGCAGCTTGAAGTACCGGACGATCGGGTTGTGGCTGTGCCGCCCCTCCTCGGGGGGCGCCGTCGCCATCAGGACTTCAGTAGGCCCTGGAACGTGATCGCTCTCATGGCCCCTGCCCTCCCATCTCGTACAGCACCAGCGCGGCGGCGCCGCGCATGGTGACGCGCTTGTCCCCCGGAACGATGCGCACGCGCGTCTGGGCGAGCGCCCGCTTGAACGCGTGCTCGGCGGCGGCGGCCAGCACCTTCTTCTCGAGCGGCGCGTAGGCGGCGGCCACGCCGCCCGTGATCACGATGACCTCGGGGTTGAGCCCGTTCACGATCACGCCGATCATGGCGCCCAGCGCCCGGCACGCCTCGTCCACCACCTCGGTCGCGATCGGGTCCCGAGCTTCCGCCGCCTGGAAGACCAGCGGCGCCGTGATTGCCCGCGGATCACCTCCCACCAGCCTGAGCAGCCCGGCCCCCCGCGCGGTTGCCGCGCGCTCGCGCGCCGCCTGGGCGATCCCGCGGCCGCTCGCGTAGACGGCCAGGCAGCCGCGCCCCCCGCACCAGCACGGGAGGCCGTCGAACTTCACCGGCGCGTGGCCCAACTCTCCGCCGAACCAGTGCGCGCCCCGCACCAGCCGGCCGCCCAGGACGATGCCGCCCCCGAATCCGGTACCGGCGGCGAGCACGACCATCGAGAGCGCGCCCCGACCGAGCCCGAACGTCAGCTCGGCCAGCGCCAGCGCGTTCGCATCGTTGTCCACGAAGACCGGCAGCCCGAAGCGCTGGCCGAGAATCGCCGCCAGCGGCTGACCCGCCAGGTCGGGCACGTTCGGCACTTCGTCCCCGATCCGCCCGGCCGTGGCGTCGACGACGCCGGGCACCCCGACGCCGATGCCCACGATGGCGAGCCCCTTGTCCCCGGCGCGCCGGCGAACGGCCTCGGTCAGCTCCACGATCGTCTGGCAGGCGGTCCCCGGCCCCGCCCGGTGCGTGGGCGCACGCTCCTCGATCAAGACCTCGCCGTCGGTTGCCACCACGCCGGCCGCGGTCGTCGTGCCGCCCACGTCCACGCCGAGCAGCGCCCTGGTCATGGTCCTGAGGGTGTCGATCGTCGAGAACGGCAGGAAGCGACGTTCATCGGCGTTGCCCTAGAGCTGACCGAAGTGACAGAGCGTGATGCCCAGGGCGTGGGCCGCCGCGCGCGCCGCCGGCGTCCCCAGTCCGATCAGCTCGATCTCACGCTGGCGGCCGTAGCGGCTCCCGGCCAGCGCCTCGTCGAATCGCCCCGGATGCGTCATGAACTCCGACACGCCAGGCGGCAGCGCGCCCAGGTGGCGCAGAGTCCGGGCCATGGTCCAGTAGGCGTCGGGCCCGGACTCGCCGAAGAAGTGGTCGGGCGTGCGAAGCCCGGCGCTGCGGACGCGGGCGCGCACGGACGCGTTCTCGCTCCTCAGTCGGGCGCCGAGCCGCCGCGCGGCCGCCAGCACCGTCTCGGCCACGGGCGAATAGAAGCCGACGTGGTGGTGCGTGTCGAGGTGGGTGGGCGGGCGCTTCGTCAGCGCGAGGAACTTCTCGATCTGGGCCTCGATCTCCCGCTCGACGTCCTGGGCGCCGGCCTGCGCCGCCGCCCGCCGCGGGTCGCGGATGAAGCGGCCGTCGGCGTCCACCAGCGATCGCGCCCGCGTCAGCGGACGCCCGAGCGTGAGATTGACGTGGAGCCCCATGCCCATGCCGGACGCGCAGGCGGCGGCCAGCAGCGCGCGGTCGAGCTCACCGGTCACCAGCACCGTCGTGCTCGTCACGATACCGTGGAGATGGGCTTCCAGGATGCCGGCGCTCACGCCCCGGGTCACCCCGAAGTCGTCGGCGTTGACGATCAGCCGCCGGGTCAGGCCAGTGATCCCTGGACGAGGAGGCGCTCGACGGTCGCCGGCACGCCCGCCGGGGGCAGCGCCCCCTCACCGTCGAGGCCGCGGATGTGATCGAGCCGCTCGTAGCCGATCCGGGGAAACGCCTGGACCTCGCTGGCCAGCAGCGAGGGCGTGAAGCCCTGGCGCTCGAGCTTCCCAAAGGCCGTCTTGCGCCCGAGGAAGGCGAAGATCGAAAACACCAGACGCCCCCGCGGAACCAGATGGTCGCCCGCGCTCTCGATCACGCGGTCCAGGATCTCCCAGCCGTCGACGCCCCCGTTGTCGGCGGCGGCCGTGGGGTCGTCGCGCTCGCGCCCCGGCGGCGTCGGCATCTGCGGCGGGTTGGTGCAGATCAGATCGAAGCGCTCGCCCGCGACCGGAGCGTAGCAGTCACCCCGCCGGGCGTCGACGGTGACGCCGTTGAGGAGCGCGTTCACCCGGATCGTTTCCACCGCCTCCTCCACCACGTCGGTGGCGACCACCCGGACGCCCGTCTTCGCCGCCAGCACCGCGGCCAGCCCGAGGCCGGCGCCGATCTCCAGCATCCGCTCGCCCGCCCGCACGGGCAGGTGGCGGCAGAAGAAGAGCGAGCCGGCCTTAGGCGGCTGGACGCGGTCGGTCACGCGGAAGAGGCAACCGCGCCAGGCGAAGAGCAGGACGCCGTCGTCGGTCACTTCCCCAGCACCTTGCGGAAGTAGAGGCGCAGCGCCTCCTTGAGCTGGGCGCGGGCGCCGGCCGACGTCTTGGCGTCCTCGAGCTGCTCGAGATCGAGCTGGAGCGGCACGCCCTCTTTCTTGACGCCGTCCAACTCGGCGGTGAGCCCGCACCGCTCGTCGGACTCGGTGAAGACCAGCTTGGCCGCCTTGAAGCCGCCGTCCTCGCGGGCGAGCTGCTCGACTGTCTCCACGATCACGCGCTTGATGTCCTCCTGCTCCCCGCCGGGGACGGTGGAGAAAGCCGCCGTCAGCCTAATGTCCGCCATCGGTCCACACCTTGAGGATGTCCGCGTGCGTCTTCGCCGCGTTGGCGCGAATGGCGAAGCTGATGGCCTCCCGCACCTCGTCCTCCGTCGCTCCCGCTGCCCTGGCGCCTGCCAGGTCGCGCTTCGCTCAGTGGGTGTTGCCCACCGCCAGATTGGCGGCCAGGTAGCAGAGCGACGCCGTCTTGGGATCGAGCGCGCCCTTCTTGTATTTCCAGCTCGCGATGACCTTCTCTTCGAGTACCGCCATGCCGTTCGTCCTCCTTGTCAGTTACTCTCCGGCCTCGCCGAGCCCTTGCCGCCCCCCAACCGATCCCCGCGCCCGCCGGTGATCAGCGCGGCAGGTACTGGGTGATGTCGACGAGCCGGGAGTCCGCGAAGTACAGGTGCCAGCCGAGGGGATAGACCCAGGCCTCCTTCGCTTGCCCCTTGACGGCCGGCCAGTACTTCCGCGCCAGCTTCTCCATCTCGGCGGGATCCGTGGTGACGGCCTCGGGCGAGCCGAGCAGGATGACGACCTGCTCCTTGGTCATCCCGACCGACGCCCGGCGGAAGAAGCGGAACGTCGAAACATCCAGGCTGTTGGCCGCCTCGGGATGCGCGCGCAGATACCGGCCGATCTGGTCGTCGATCTGATCCTCCCAGTGGCGGCGCTCGTCGAAGTTCGGCTCGCGTCCGTTGGTGAGCAGCACCCGGTACATCCAGAACTCCTGGGCGGTGGGCCCCTGGGTGGTGCGCTGCTCCAGGGGGCGGAGGGCCGCGCACGCGGCGAGCACAAGGGTGACGCTGACGAGCGCGAGACCCCGGAACGTCACGGCCCCCAGCATAGCAGATCAGATCAGCGCGGACTCCAGCACGATGCCACGATCGATCACGCGGGCGGCCTGGACGAGCAGCCGGGCCGCGGGCGGAGAGACCTCGGCGCTCTCGCCGAGCTGGCGGAGCAGATCGAGCAGCCGCCGCATGGCGCGGATCAGGTCTCCCTCGTGGCCGCCGAACGCCTCCTGGACGATCCCCGGCCAGTCGTCGTCGCCGGACGCCCAGCGGAACACCGCCGGCATGAAGCCCGGGTGCACCGCCACGGGCATCCCCAGGTGGCGCTGCCGCTGGGCCTCGGCGACGGCCTCGGCGACCGCCGCCACCTGATCGAGCTTGCGGCGGAGCTTGGGCCGCGACTTGAGAAAGGCCCGCGCGATGAGGGGCTCGCCGGAGCGCGCCTCCTCGGTCAACGCCGAGCACACCGCCGCCGCCTCGGCCAGCGTCAGGTCGGAGAGGATGCCCCGGGTGGCGAACTCGGAGACGAGCAGCTCGTTATCGTGGCGGAGCCCGGCGATGAGCCGCCCCTTCGGCTCGAGCCGCCCTTGTCGCACGGCGCCGAACTGCTCGAGCACCTCGACCACTCTCAAGAATTCCTGCCAGTAGGCGCCGCGGTAAGCCTCCAGGGCCTGGCGGCGCTGCTCGACTCGTTCCCCCAGCCGCTCGACCTCGCGCCAGGCCTGATCGCAGCGGGTCGTCGAGCCCCAGGGGCAGCGATGGCATTCGACGCTGGCCAGCGCGGTCTCGGGCCGGTGCGCGCGCTCCCGCTCGATCAGTTCGCGGACGTCGAGCGCCGAGAGCTCCTGGGCGAGGTAGCCGAGCTGGCGGTGATCGCGTCCGCGGTCGCGCGGGACGGCCAGCGGCGGCGTCGACCAGAAGATCTGCTTCATGGCGCCCGCCTTCAGGCGGACGACGGCGCCGTGCGGGAGCAGGGCGTCCACCAGCACGCGGTGACCGCGGATGGAGTGGATGCCGAGCACGAGCGCGAGGCTGGGGGCACCGCGACGCCGCACCAGGGCCAGGCGACCCGGCTCGGCCTCGATCAGGCCGCGCTCGCCCCGGCGGGTGCCCCGACCCTCCGCCCGCCGGCGCAGGTCGGCCTCCTGGCGGAGGCGGCGGTAGCGTCCGATGCGGGCGAAGTCGCCACAGGGCGCGGCGAAGCCCCGCGCCTCGGCCAGGGCGGCCTCGAGCCGTCGCAGATCGGTCTCCAGCTCGCGGATGCGCTTGAGGTTCTGGTACTGGCCGAACGAAGCCTCGATGCGGCGGCGCAACACTGCCGGCTCGGCGCCGGTCCCGATCAGCAGGGCCACCGAGCCGTAGCCGAGCTTGAACCGGCTCTCGATGGGCTCGGGCGAGCCGTCCACGACGCGCAGGACGTCCTCCACGCCGTCGCGCGCGTCGAGGGCGATGACGCACTGGCCCTCGGCGTCGATGCCACGCCGGCCCGCCCGCCCGGCCATCTGCGTCAGCTCGTTGTGCGAGAGCGAGCGGAAGCCGCGCTCGGTTCGCTTGGTGAGGCTCTGCAGCACCACCGCCCGGGCGGGCATGTGGATGCCGAGGCTCATCGTCTCGGTGGCGAAGACGACGCGGCAGAGCCCGCGCTCGAAGAGGCGCTCGATGAGCCGCTTGAGGCTCGGCAGGATCCCGGCGTGATGGACGGCCACGCCGAGCCGGAGCGCCCGCAGCACCTGCTGGCTCAGCTCTGACTCGCCGATGGCCGGGCTTTCCCCCAGCGCCTCGTCGAGAGCGGCCGTCACCTGACGCTGCTGCTCACGGGACAGGAGGCCCCGCCCCTCGGTGAGCACGTCCTCCATGGCCCGCTCGCAGCCCACCCGGCTGAAGATGAAGTAGATCGCCGGCAGCCACCCCCGCGCCTCCAGTGCCTCGATCAGCACGGTGGGATCGACGACCCGCCGGGTGTACCAGCGCCCGCGCTCGTCCTGGGCCCGTCGCTCGTCCCCCACCACGCGCGCCCGGCCCGTCCGCACCTTGTCGAGCTCGTGGATCTCTCCGGCGAGATCGGCCAGCGCGTACGACAGCGGCACCGGGCGGTGCGGATGGTAGATGGGCACGATGGGCCGGTGCACGATGGAGATCCAGTCGGCGATCTCCTTGATGTTGGCCACGGTCGCCGAGAGCGCGACGAGGGGAACGTCCTTGGGCGCGTTGACGATGATCTCCTCCCAGACGGTGCCGCGCCCTTCGTCGCCCATGTAATGGCACTCGTCGAGCACGACCCAGCCGAGGTCGCTGAGCCCCCCGGCGTAGAACATGTTGCGGAGGATCTCGGTGGTCATGACCAGCACCCGGCCCTGCGGGTTGACCTTCACGTCGCCGGTCAGGATGCCCACCACGTCCTCGCCCAAGGCGCGCGTGAAGTCGGCGAACTTTTGGTTCGAGAGCGCCTTGAGCGGCGTCGTGTAGGCGATGCGCTTGCCCGCCTCCAGCGCCAGCTGGATGGCGAACTCGGCGACGAGGGTCTTGCCGGCGCCGGTCGGCGCCGAGACGATCACCGACGAGCCGCCGGCGATGGCCTGGCAGGCCTCGACCTGGAAGTCGTCGAGGGGAAACGGGTACCGCGCGCGGAAGCGCTCGAGCAGTTCCATCTCGGTTCACATTATCATGGATGCAATGACGCGCCCGAGGAGGGACGGCCGTGATCGTCTTTCACGTCGGCATCACCTGCGCGGACGACTATCTGACCCGGCGCGAGCCGCACCGCCGC
>DASYUQ010000113.1 GCA_036001065.1 Candidatus Methylomirabilota bacterium | reverse complement strand
TATAGAGACGCTGGCTGCGGTCGAACCATCTCCTGAACACCGCCCATGTTCGCGGCCATGTGCCGCTTTCACCTGCGAGCTTATTTCGGATCGGGGCTAAATCTGTCCACGAACGACGTACACGGTGCCGTCCTAGGCGCGAATAGTTGGAACGGCACTAGTGTACCCCCGCCCGTTCACCACGTCCCCCAGCGCACCAGCTCGGTGAGCGGCCGGCGCCGGCGGCCCACCGCGCGCGGCGGCGCGGCGCGCTCGGGATCGACGTAGCCGAAGCCGATGACGCGGTTGACGGCGATGCCGGCCGGGATGCCGAGCAGCGTCGCCAGCTCGGCCTCGGGCACGTGCGCGGGACAGGAGCCGATGCCGTCGTTCCAGGCGGCCAGCATCATGTTCTGGGCGCACCGCCCGGCGTCGAAGTCGTGCCGCTCGGTCTGGGCGATGACGATGGCGACGGCAGCGTCGGCCATCCACCGGGCGAAGCCGCTGAGGGCGGCGATGGCGGCCAGGCGCTGGCGGTCGCGCACGACGACGAAGCGGTTGGGCTCGCGGTTCTTCGAGCTGCCCGTCATGCGGCCGGATTGCAGAATGCGCTCCAGCGCGTCCTCGGAAATGGGCCGTGCAAGAAAGGCGCGCTGGTCGCGCTTGTTCACGATAGCCTTGTAGGCGTCCATCGGAGCATTCTAATGCCCGAGCTGCCCGACGTCGCCGTCTACATCGAGGCCCTGGATTCCCGGATCCGCGGCGCTCGGCTCGAACGGGTGCGCCTCTTCAGCCCCTTCGTCCTCCGCTCGGTCGATCCGCCCCTGGCGGCCGCGGCCGGCCGCACCGTGGCCGGGCTCCGGCGCCTCGGCAAGCGCATCGTCATCGAGCTCGAGGACGAGCTCTTCCTGATCATCCACCTCATGATCGCCGGCCGGCTTCACTGGCGGAGCGCCGGCGCCCGGCCGCCCGGGAAGATCGCGCTCGCCGCGTTCGACTTCTCCTCGGGCACCTTGCTCATGACCGAGGCCGGCTCCAAGCGGCGCGCGGCGCTGCATCTGGCCCGGGGCCAGGCGGCGCTGGGCGAGCACGACCCGGGCGGCCTCGAGGTGCTGGAGGAGGACCTGGCCGCGTTCCGCGCGGCGCTGGTGAAGGAGAATCACACGCTCAAGCGGGTGCTGACCGATCCGCGGGTCTTCAGCGGGATCGGCAACGCCTACTCCGACGAGATCCTCCACCGGGCGCGTCTGTCCCCCGTCAAGCTGAGCCCGCAGCTCACCGAGGAGGAGATCGCGCGGCTCTTCGAGGCCACCCGGCAGACCCTCCTCGAGTGGATCGAGCGCCTGCGGCGGGAGGCGGGCGGGAAGTTTCCCGAAGGCGTCACGGCCTTCCGCGAGGGCATGGCCGTGCACGGGCGCTATCGCCAGCCGTGTCTCCAGTGCGGCGCGCCCGTGCAGCGGATCGTGTACGCGGACAACGAGACCAACTACTGCGCCCGCTGTCAGACTGGCGGCAAGCTCCTGGCCGACCGCGCGCTCTCGCGGCTGCTGCACCGCGACTGGCCGCGCACGCTGGAGGAGCTCGAGGAGCGCCGGCGCGGCGTCAGCCCCTGAGCGTCCGGGAGACCTCGGCCACCGACGGCGGCGTCGCGGCGTCCTTGTAGCCGGCCAGCCGGCGGTAGATGTCGACGGCGGCCCGCTGGAAGCCGTCGGGGAGGCCGGCGCCGGCGAAGGTCGCCGCCATCTCCTCCATCTCGCCCACGAAGCGCCAGGCCTTGCGCGCGCTCGACTTCACCGCGGTCTCCGAGCGCGCGGGCAGGTCGGGCTGCGAGCGCTGCCACTCGCGCAGGAGCGCCTCGTCCACGCCCTCGGCGCTGGCCATTGCGCGGATCGCCATCAGCAGCGCGGAGGTGCCCTTGGTCCAGGCGGCGTAGGCCATCTTGAGCGCGGAGGCCGCTCCCGGTGGGCCGTCGAGCGCGATCGCCTCCAGCGGGCTCTCGGCGAGGAGCGCGCCGACGCGCTTGGCCTCCCTCCCGGAGAGATAGAGCCGCGTGGTGCCGCGAGCCCGCGGCGGCGGGCCCACGATGCCGCCGTCCACGAAACTGGCCCCCGCCCGCTCCACGATCGCCCCGACGTTCCGCGCGGTCGCCGGAGCGATCGCGTTGGCGTCCACGTAGATGCCGGAGAAGCGGTGGGCAGCCACCCCGCGGGCGACGTCGGCGGCCGCGTGCGGGGGACAGACGGACAGGATCACCGCGCTGCGGGCGACCAGCGCTCCGAGCGTGCCGGCGTCTTCCAGGCCGTCGGCGGCTGCGCGCGCGCGGCTGGGGGCGCTGCGACCCTCGGAGGCCCAGAGCACGCGCGCGCCGCCGGCGCGGGCGCACGCCCCCACCACGCTCCCCATCTCTCCCGGATGCAGCAGGCCAATCGTGGTCTCCGCCATCGTCTTCTCCTTCCCGCGGGAGCGGCCCACGCCCCTCGTCCGCGCCGGGCCCGAGGCCCGCCTCCTCAAGGCTCGCCGCTCCGCGGCGGGCTCGCGTCGAGGAAGAGCAGCCCCAGCGCCGTCACGACCACCGCGGCCGAGCTCAGCGCCAGCGACCAGTAGATGTTGATGAACGCGCCCAGAATGCCCACCGTCACGCCGCTGCCGGCTCTCAGGCCCAGGATCGCCGTGTTGAACAGGCCCACGATGCTTCCGCGCACCCGCGGCGGCGCCAGGAGCTGAACCAGCGTCTGGGCCATCGACGTGAAGGCGATGTTGAAGATACCGGCCAGGACGAGCAGAGCCACCGCCAGGCCGTAGGTGCCTGCCGCCGGGAACAGCCCCATCGTGACGCCCCAGGCGATCGCGCAGAGGATCGCGGTCCTGACGTTGGGCCGGAGGAGATTGGCGCTCTCCAGAAGCACGGCGCCGATCACGGCGCCGGCGGCGTTGGCCGCGAGCAGGACGCTGTACTGCATCCCCGTCTCGTCGGCGCCGAGATTTTGCGCGTACTCCGGCATCTGGGCCTGGAACGCGTTGCCCACGAAGAAGGAGGTCGCCCCACCCAGTACGATCATCGCGGTGATCCGCCGGTCGGAGCGCACCTGGGAAAAGAGCGCCCACGCCTCGCGCAGTCCGAAACGCGGCGCCGGCCCCCGGCGATCGCCGGCGTGAAGATGCCCCGTGTACGGCACGCGGATCAGCCACGCGCACAAGGGCAGGTAGATGAGCACGTTCGCGAGCAGGCCCCAGGCCGGTCCCAGGAGCAGCATGAGGCCGCCGCCGACCGCCGGACCGAGGAGGATGGACAGATAGCGGCTGCTCGCATAGAGGCGGATCGCGCTCTGCAGATGCTCCACGCCGACGATGTCGTGGAGGATCAGCTGCGTGGCCGGCGCCGCCACCACCCCAGCCGCGCCGTGGATGAGCAGGATCACGACCGCGTGCCACATCTGGAGCGTTCCGGTGAGGAACAGGAGGCCCCACGCCAGGGACGCCACCATGAAGAGCGCCTGGGAGACCTGGATCAGCGGGCGGCAGTCGAACCGGTCGGCCAGGGCGCCGGCGTAGACGGAGAAGACCAGGAAGGGCAGCCAGTGGCTGATGACGGCGAAGCCCGCCAGGGAGGGCGAGTGGAACGCCTGGAAGATGACCCAGTAGCTGATGACGTGCTCGATGTTGTCGGCCACCATCGCCAGCAGGCCGGCCAGGAAGTACCGGCGGTACTCGCGGTTGTGCAGCGCCGCGAACCGAATCGCGCGCGGTGCCGGTCCGGTGGCGGCCGTGACGACGGAGGACCGATCGCTCATCGGGCGCTCGAAGGGGGCCGGGCGGCGGGCCGGTGGGCCAGACCGATCGTACGACCCTTGATGCGGGCCATGCAATTTGACTCCTTCGCAGCCCTCAACCGGAGCCGCTTCTTTTAGCCCCGATCCGAAATTCTTTTGGCGAGGAATGTGCGGAAACGCGGCGTCGGTAGCGGCCGTGGCCAGCGTGGGTACGTGCGCACCCACGTCCTCCTATAGAGACGCTGGCTGCGGTCGAACCATCTCCTGAACACCG
>DASYUQ010000112.1 GCA_036001065.1 Candidatus Methylomirabilota bacterium | reverse complement strand
GAGGACGTGGGTGCGCACGTACCCACGCTGGCCACGGCCGCTACCGACGCCGCGTTTCCGCACATTCCTCGCCAAAAGAATTTCGGATCGGGGTTAGTATCAACAAGTTGGAACGGCACTAGCGGAGCAGCACCAGCACCTATGGTGGGGGAGGCAGCCATGCGCGGAGACGAGCTGTACGTGTAGCGTGCTTTCGCCCCCCATCGCCAAGAAGATCCCCAAGATCGACCTCGTCCACGGCGACGTTCGCCAGGACGATTACTTCTGGCTCCGCCACAAGGACGATCCCGAGGTCGTGGCCTATCTCGAGGCCGAGAACGCGTACACCGACGCGATATTGAAGTCGACCGAGCCGTTCCAGCAGGCGCTCTACCAGGAGATGCTGGGCCGGATCAAGGAGGACGACCAGACCGTCCCCTACAAGCGCGGCGCGCACGTCTACTACTTGCGCACCGAGAAGGGCAAGCAGTACCCGATCTATTGCCGCAAGCACGGCCTGGACGCCCCCGAGGAGGTGACGCTCGACCTCAACCTCCTGGCCCAGGGCCACCCGTTCCTGGCGCTGGGGGCCTACGCCGCCAGCGACGACGGCCACCGCCTCGCCTACACGATCGACGTCACCGGCTTCCGCGAGTACACGCTGTACGTGAAGGACCTGAGAACGGGCCAGCTCGCTGCCGAGCGCATCGAGAAGGTCAGCACGCTGGCGTGGTCCGCCGACCCGGCGATCCTCTTCTACGTCACCGAGGACCACGCCAAGCGCCCGTACCGTCTGTGGCGCCACCGGCTGGGCGCCGCCACCGACGACCTCCTCTACGAGGAGGCCGAGGAGCTGTTCAGGCTCCACCTCCGGCGCTCGCGGAGCCTGGCCTTCGTGTTCGCCACCTCGGCGAGTCTCACCTCCACCGAGGTGCGCTATCTGCCGGCCGCCGAGCCGGGAGCGCCGTGGACCATGCTCCTGCCGCGGGAGAAGGATCACGAGTACGACGTGGACCACGGGGGCGGCCTCTTCTACATCCGCACCAACGGCGGGGGCCTCCGCAACTTCCGCCTCGTCGCCGCCCCCGTCGCCGACCCGCGGCCGGCTGGCTGGACGGAGCTGATCCCCCACCGCGAGGAGGTCATGCTGGAAGACGTGGACGTCTTCGCGGATCGCTACGTCGTCCACGAGCGGGAAGACGGCCTGACCCGGCTCCGCGTCACCGACTTGCGCGACGGCGCCTCCCATCACATCCAGTTCCCGGAGCCCGCCTACGAGATCGACCCCGAGCCCAACGCCGAGTTCGTGACGTCGCGCTATCGCTTCCGCTACCAGTCGTTCGTCACGCCGTCGTCGGTCTACGATTACGACGTGGCGACGCGCGCGCTGACGCTCCTCAAGCGGACGGAGGTCCTGGGCGGCTACGACCCCGCGCGCTACCGCCTGGAGCGCCGGTACGCGACGGCCCCCGACGGCACCCGGGTGCCCATCTCGCTGGTGTGCGGGGCCGACGCGCCTCGCGACGGCACCAGCCCGTGCTTCTTATCCGGCTACGGCGCCTACGGCATCCCGTACCCGGTGACCTTCTCGTCGAACCGGCTGAGCCTGCTCGAGCGCGGCATCACCGTGGCCGTCGCCCACGTGCGCGGCGGCGGCGAGCTGGGCAAGCGCTGGCACGACGACGGCCGCATGCTGGCCAAGCGCAACACTTTCACGGACTTCATCGCGGTGGCGGAGTTCCTCGTCAAGGACGGCTACACCGCCCCCGAGCGCCTGATCATCGAGGGCGGCAGCGCCGGCGGCCTGCTGGTGGGCGCCGTCCTCAACATGCGCCCGGACCTCTGCGCGGCGGCCGTGCTGCGGGTGCCGTTCGTGGACGTGATCAACACCATGCTCGACGCGTCGCTGCCGCTGACGGTGGCCGAGTTCGAGGAGTGGGGCAATCCCAAGATCCTCGAGCACTACCGCTACATGAAGACCTACTGCCCCTACACCAACATCGCGGCCCCGCGCTACCCGACCATGCTGGTGCGGACGTCGCTGAACGACAGTCAGGTGATGTACTGGGAGCCGGCCAAGTACGTGGCCCGGCTCCGCGCCACCAAGACCGACGACCACCCGCTGCTCTTCAAGATCAACATGGCCGCCGGCCACGGGGGCGCCTCCGGCCGCTACGATGCGCTGCGGGAGGCCGCCTTCGACTACTCGTTCATCCTGACCCGGCTGGGACAGCGATCGTGACCGCGCCCGCGGCGGCGCCCGATCGCAAGCTGGGCGCGAAGCTCATCCTCGACGAGCTCTTCGACCTCTCCCTCTACACGGCGCTGCGGGACGTCAGCACCGGCGACGTCCAGAAGACGCTGGACGAGCTGATCGCGATCGAGACGACGCACTTCAACTTCTGGCAGGACTTTTTCCAGCTCCGCATCACGCGCCTCGATCCGGGGCGCCGCCTCAAGCTCTGGCTCGTGCATCTGGCCTGCCGGCTCTTGGGGCCGCTGGCGGTCCAGCTCGTGCTGGAGGCCATCGAGGTGTACGGCGTGCGGAAGTACCTCTCGCTGTGGGACGCCTACCAGGGCGGGCCCCTCGGCGAGGCCGTGCGCGGGATCCTCGAAGACGAGCTCAAGCACGAGGACCGGGTGGTCAGCGAGCTGACCGCGCGCAAGATCAACCCCCGGCGGATCCGCGACATCTTCCTGGGCATGAACGACGGCCTGGTGGAGATCCTCGGCGCGGTCAGCGGATTCTTCGGCGCGTTCGGGAACCCCGCCCTGGTCCTCATCGCCGCCTCCACCACGGCGGTGGCCGGCTCGCTCTCCATGGCCGCCGGCGCCTACGTCGCCTCCAGCTCCGAGCAGGAGGTGGCGCGGACGGAGCGGCGGCGGGCGCGCTTTCTGGGCACCGAGGCTTCCGGGGTGGCCACCGCCGACCGCGCCTGGGTCTCCGCGCTCTTCGTCGGCGTCAGCTACTTCGCGGGGGCGCTCGTCCCGGTGCTCCCCGTCCTCCTGGGCGCGCCGAGCGCGCTGGCCTCCCTCGTCGCGGCCGGCGCCATGATCATGGCGGTCTCGCTGGTCCTGGCGTTCCTGTCCGGCATGGATGTCCGCCGGCGTGTGCTCACCAATCTCGTCATCATCGCCGCGGCCGTGGGCGTCACCTATGGGATCGGCGTCCTGGTCCAGACCATCTGGGGGATCTCGCTATGAGGAGCATGGACCGCGTCCGGCTTCTCACTGCCGCCGTCGTCTGCCTGCTGCTGGTCGCCTGCAGTGCCGCGCTCAACGGCGACGGCGCGCTGCGCGGCGATCACGCGCCCTTCGATCACATCGTCGTGCTCTTTCTCGAGAACCGCTCGTTCGACCACCTGTTCGGCACGTACCCGGGCGCCGAGGGGCTGGCCAGCTACGTGGGCAGCCAGGCGGACAAGAACGGCGTGACGTACCCCACGCTGCCGGCGCCGCTCGGGCGCGACGGCCAGCCCGACCCGCGCTTCCCCGACGATCTCCCCAACGCGCCGTTCCCGCTGCTGCACTTCGTGGGGCCTTTCGACCAGACCAACAATCCGGTCCACCGCTTTCATCACATGCAGCGGCAGTACGGCGCCGGCGTCGACGGCGTGGCCATGGGCAAGTGGGTGACCGAGGGGACGAGCGGCGGGATCACCATGGGCTATTACGACCGCTCGGCCGTGCCCGTGCACTGGCGTCTGGCCGACGAGTTCGTCCTCCTCGACAACTACTTCCAGGGGATCCACGGCGGCTCGTTCGCGAATCACTTCTATCTGATCTCGGGGACGCTCGCGCGGTACCAGCAGGCGCCGGCCGCCGAGCGCATCGAGCTCGGGCCCGGCGGGCGCGTGGTGAAGGACGGAGAGGTCGATCCCGAGGGCTACGTCGTGAACAACCTCGACCCGCCCTATCCGCCGCAGCGCGTGCAGCATATTCTGAAGTCCCCCCAGACCGTGCCCACCATCGCCGACCGGCTCGACGCGGCCGGTGTCACCTGGGCGTGGTACGCGGCCGGCTGGGCCGCGGGCACCGACGCCGTCCGCCACGGCCTCATGCCCCACCACAATCCCTTCCAGTACGTGAAGCGCATCATGGAGACGCCGCACGGGCGCGCCCACATCCGCGACGTCGAGGACCTGGTGAGCGCGCTGCGCGGCGGGGGCCTGCCGGAGGTCGCCTTCGTCAAGCCGGCCGCGCGGGACAACGCGCACGCGGTGTCCTCCACCGTCGGGGCCGGGGACCGGTGGCTCCGCGAGGTCCTGCGCGAGCTCATGGCCAGCCGCTACTGGCCCCGCCTGGCCGTGGTGATCACCTACGACGAGGGCGGGGGATGGTTCGATCACGTGCGCCCGCCGGTGATCGACCGCTTCGGCCTCGGTTCGCGCGTGCCGGCGTTGATCGTCTCGCCCTACGCCAAGCGCGGCTACATCGGCCACCGCCAGTACGATCACGCCTCGATCCTGAAGCTGATCGAGTGGCGCTTCGGACTCGAGCCCCTGACCGACCGTGACCGGCGGGCGCAAGCGTTTCTGGAAGCCTTCGACTTCTCCCGCCCTCCCCGCGCGCCGATCGATCTTCCGTGAGCTCACCGCCGTGGTGAAGAAGCTGGTAAAGCTCCTTGACCGTTATCTGCTTGAGCCCGTGCGTACCCGGCGCCGTCGCGCGCGGCTGCGGAAGATTGTTGAACAAGCCCACCGTGAATACGGCGACGTCTTCAAGCGCTTGGGCGACTCGTGAGCAAGCCTGATCTTCTGGAGGCGGTCGAGATCGAGACCGGGCCCGCGCCCCGGGCGGCGGTCGTCTGGATGCACGGCCTCGGCGCCGACGGCCACGACTTCGTGCCCCTGGTGCCCGAGCTGGATCTGCCGGAGACGCTGCCCGTCCGCTTCGTCTTCCCTCACGCGCCGCCGCGGCCGGTGACGATCAACCGCGGCTACGTCATGCGCGCCTGGTACGACATCCGGGGCGACACGGGCGAGCGGCGCGCGGACGAGGCGGGCGTGCGAGACTCCCACCAGCGGATCGAGGCGCTGATCGAGCGCGAGAAGGCGCGGGGGATCGCGGCGGCGCGCATCGTCCTCGCCGGCTTCTCCCAGGGCGGCGCCATGGCGCTGCACACCGGGCTGCGCTACCCCGAGCGCCTGGCCGGGATCATGGCGCTCTCGTGCTTCTTGCCGCTAGCCGACGCGCTGGCCGCCGAGGCCAGCCCGGCCAACCGCGACGTCCCCATCTTCATGGCTCACGGGACGGAGGACGCGACCATCCCCATCGCCCGCGCGCGCCAGTCGCGCGACCGGCTGCTGGAGCTGGGCTACCGGGTGGAGTGGCGCGAGTACCGGATGCCGCACTCCGTGTGGGCCGAGGAGATTCGCGACATCTCGGGCTGGCTGCGCACGATGCTCGGCGCGCGCTGAGCGCCGGCTCAGACGGCGCCCTTCAGCGCCCGCCACACGCGCTCCGATCTCAACGGCATGTCGAGATGCCGCACGCCGAAGGAGCGTAGCGCGTCCACCACCGCGTTGACGATGGCCGGCGTCGAGCCGATGGTCGCCGCCTCCCCGATGCCCTTGGCGCCGAGCGGGTTGAAGGGCGTGGGCGTGACCGTCTCGGCGGTCGTGAACGACGGCAGGTCGTCGGCGTGGGGGACGGCGTAGTCCATGAGCGACCCCGTCAGGAGCTGACCGTCCTCGCCGTACACGAGCGTCTCCAGCAGCGCCTGGGCGATCCCCTGGGCCAGGCCGCCGTGGACCTGGCCGGCGACGATCATGGGGCTGATGCGGAAGCCGCAGTCGTCGACCGCGACGAAGTCGCGGACGCGCACGCAACCGGTTTCGCGGTCGGCCTCGACCACGGCCACGTGGGCGCCGAAGGGGTACACGAGCTGCGGCGGACGGAAGAAGTCGGTCGCCTCCAGGCCCGCCTCCATCCCCTCCGGCAGCGCGCTGCCGTAGGCGTGGGCGGCGATCTCGGCCAGGGTGACGGTGCTCGTCGGCGCGCCCCGCACCCCGTAGCGCCCGTCGGCCAGCACGATGTCTTCGGCCGCCGCCTCCAGCATGCGGGCGGCGATCCGCCGCGCCTTGTCCTGCACCTTCAGCGCCGCGTTGAGGATCGCGGTGCCGCCGACGGCGAGGCTGCGACTGCCGCCGGTGCCGTTGCCCATCGGCGTGTTGAGCGTGTCGCCGTGGCGGACGACGACCTTGTCGAAGTCCACGCCCAGGTAGTCCGCGATGATCTGGGAGAAGGTGGTTTCGTGGCCCTGCCCGTGGGCGGAGGTGCCCGTGTAGGCGGTGACGGTGCCGCCCGGCTCGACGCGCACCACCGCGCTCTCGAAGGGGCCGAAGCCGCACATCTCTACGTAGCACGCGATGCCGACGCCGAGGAGGTGGCGGTCGCCGCGCTCCAGGCGCTGCCGCTGCTCCTTGCGCAGGTCGTCGATGCGGGCCAGCTCGAGCGCCTTGCTGAGCGCGCGGTCGTACTGGCCGCTGTCGTAGCGCTGGCCGGTCGGCGCCTGGTAGGGGAAGGCGTCGGGCGGGATGAAGTTGCGCCGGCGCACCTCCTCGGGCGTCCGGCCCAGCTCGGCGGCGACGAGGTCGATGAGGCGCTCGACGTAGTAGGCGGCCTCCGGACGGCCGGCGCCCCGGTAGGCGGCGACCGGCGTCGTGGTGGTGAACACGCAAGTGGAGCGGAGGTCCACGCTCGGGATGCGGTAGACCCCCACGCCCATCATGAGCGTGAGATCGGGGATGAACGTGAAGATCGGGTAGGCGCCGAGGTTGGCCACGACGTGCATGCGGAGCGCCGCGATGGTGCCGTCGTCCTCCACGGCGGCCTCGAGGTCGGCGACCTGGTCGCGCCCGTGCGTGGTCGCCAGCATGTGCTCGGTCCGCGTCTCCACCCAGCGCACGGGAATGCCGAGCAGCCGCGCGATGACGGCCAGCGCCGCGTCCTCGGGGTAGACGCCGAACTTCACGCCGAACCCGCCGCCCACCTCGGGCGCGATCACGCGCACCAGGTTCTGGGGCAGGCGGAGGGCGCCGGCCAGATCGTTGCGGAAGGAGTGCGGGGCCTGGTTGGTCACCCACAGGGTGAGGCCGCCGGTGGCGGGATCGGGCGCGGCGAGGGCTGCCCGCCCCTCCAGCGGCACGCCGCAGAGGCGCTGGCTGACCATGCGCTGGCGGACGACGCGCCGGGCCCGGGCGAAGACGCGGTCCGGCTCGCCGGCCTTGATCTGGTTTTCGTGCTCGACGTTGCGGGGCGCGTCGTCGTGGAGCAAGGGCGCCCCGTCGGCCATGGCCGCGAAGGGGTCGATCACGGCGGGCAGCGGCTCCCAGTCCACGCGCACGTCCTCGACGGCATCGCGGGCGGCCGCCTCCGACGTCGCGACGACCGCCGCCACCGCCTCGCCCACGTAGCGCACGCGGTCCAGGGACAGCGCGCAGTGCTTGCGTCCGCCGCCGTCCGTTCCCTGACCGCCCTCGCCGGCGCCGGCCACGGGAAGCGGCGCGCAGTGAGCGCGGATGTCCTGGCCCGTCAGGACGGCGCGCACGCCGGGGCGCCGGAGCGCCGTCGACGGGTCGATCCGCCGAATGCGCGCGTGCGCGTGAGGGCTCCGGACGAACGCCACGTGGTGCAGGCCCGGCAGCACGATGTCGCCGACGTAGGACGAGCGGCCGGTGACGAGTCGCGGGTCCTCCTTGCGCTTGACCTCCGCCCCCATGAGCTTCGATGGAATGGTCGCCATCTCGATCCTCCCGCCGGCCGCGGTCAGCCCGCTCGGCCTCCCAAGTGTGCCACGGGCGTCATCATCGCGCCTGCCGCCGGTGGCCGTGACCGAAGAAGCCGCCCCGGGGACGCCCGTGGGCGTGGTAGTGGTCGGGGATGTTGCGCATGTGCTCGTCCACCCAGAACTCTCCGAGCTCGGCCGCGGCGACCTCGCACAGGCGCTCGTGCATGTGCGCCAGGTGCTCGGCGGGGGGATCCACGCCGTGGTAGCGCCAGACCACCATGGGCACCGCGCAGATCTCGCATTCCGCGATCCAGCAGATCGCGTCCTCGTAGTGCCAGGGGGTGATCTTTTCGGCCCGGCAGAGCTGGCATCCGTCCACGCGAGAGAAGTGGCGCATACCTGTTTCGTAGGCTCGCCTCGGACGCGGGGATCGTTACTCTGCTCGCCTCGCACGCCGGGGCCCCAGCCCCGGTCCGTGCTGCGGCTCGCCCTGCGGCCCCCGGCCGTCCTGCGGCTCGCACTACCTGTACTATAGGTCGCGGGAGGACAGAACGATGGGCTCGAAGCTCGTGATCCCGACGCGAGAGCAAGCGCTACCCGGCCGCGCCGAGCGCATGCCGGTGCCCGCCAAGCACTACGTCAACGGCAATCCGCTGGAGCCGCCCTTTCCGGCGGGCCTCGAGATGGCGACGTTCGGCCTCGGCTGCTTCTGGGGCGCCGAGAAGCGGTTCTGGGCGATCCCCGGCGTCTACTCGACGGCCGCGGGCTACGCCGGCGGCCTCACGCCGAACGCGACCTACGAGGAGCTCTGCACCGGGCTCACCGGCCACGCCGAGGTCGTGCGCGTGGTGTTCGACCCGAAGATCGTGAGCTACGGCGCGCTCCTCAAGGCGTTCTGGGAGAGCCACGATCCCACCCAGGGCATGCGCCAGGGCAACGACGTCGGCACCCAGTACCGCTCGGCCCTCTACTGCTACTCGCCCGAGCAGCGGAAGCTCGCCGAGGCCGCGCGCGACGCCTACCAGCGCGTGCTCGCCGAGGCCGGCTACGGACGAATCACCACCGAGATCGCCGAGGCGCCGGAGTTCTTCTACGCCGAGGACTACCACCAGCAGTACCTCGCCAAGAAGCCGTGGGGCTACTGCGGCCTGGGCGGCACCGGCGTGGCCTGCCCGAGCGGGCTCGGCGAGGCTGTTCGGTAAGCAACGGCTACCCGCCGGTCCATTCGAAGGCGGCATAGTGGCTGTTGCGGCCGGTGTGGTTCCACACGAAGGTGTGGTCCTTGTAGGACGAGCGCGTGGCCCGGGCGGCGGCCAGGCGCGGCGAGACGAAGTGCTTGACGTTCTCGAGCCAGACCTCTGACTTTCCGTCGCGTCCTTCGAGGCCCTCGATCTCGACGTCCAGGATCCCCGGGATCGACGCCGAGCGTCGCCGTCCCTCCTGGCCGAAGCGGATCGGCGCCACGCGGGTCGGCAGCCAGGTCGAGATGAAGCTGGTCACGACCGCCATCACGCCGCCGGCGCGCCCGGTGAAGATTGCCTCCAGCCCCTGGCGCTGCTCCGCGCTGGCCCGCTCGTCAAGGTAGAGCCCGGCCGTCCAGTTGCCGTCGCCCATCACGCCCGGCGTGTGCACCACGAGCGCCGCGTGAATGCTGTCGAGGCGCGTGGGGCCGTACGCGCCTGACTCGATCTGGAAGACCAGCGGCACGTCGCAGTGGCCCTGGGTCGGGCGCGCCAGGGCGCCGCCTCGCGCGCCTCGAGGGCCGAGCAGGCACGGACACAGGAGCTCGCAGTTGCAGCTTTCCAGGTACTCGCCCTTGATGCGCCACTTGTCGGCCATACGCCCTCCTCCACCCGGGCCCTAGCCTACTCTCGGTGTGTCTCCCGCGTCCGCACGGCAAAGACGCCGAAGCCCGCCACGACGAGCACGGCGGTCAGCAGCCAGAACACGGGCTCGTAGCCGCCCAGCGCCACCTGCAGAAAGGCGGCGCCCACGGGCGCGAGGGCCCGAGCGCCGTTGGCCCCCAGCGCCACCGCGCCGCTGATGCTCCCGTAGTGGCGAGGCCCGAAGATCTCGGCGATCGTCGTCGCCCGCGCCAGCGTGGACATGCCGTTGGCCGCGCCCAGCACCACCACCATCGGCACCAGCGTGGGCAGCCGCGCGGCGAGCGCGAGCTGGGCGAGCCCCAGCGCCTGGCCGAAGAAGATCGCCGCCGTCGCCGCGCGGTGGCCGAAGCGCACGGCGATCGGCGCGAAGACGAGCCGCGCCGGCACCTGCATGGCGCCCAGCCAGCCGATCATCACCGCTGCCAGGGTCGGCGTGTAGCCGCGGTCGCTGAGGTAGGGGATGAGGTGCACGGTGACGGAGTTGGTCGTGAAGTTGCCGAAGAAGAAGGCGACGGCCAGCACCCAGAACACCCCCGTCCGTGCTGCCGCGCCGAGCGTGAGCCCGGGCACGCGCGACTCGACCCACTCCACGCCGGCCGCGCGGCTCTCCCCGCGCGGAGGCCGCCGCAGCACCAGCGCGTGGATGGGGATCGTCACCACGGCGAGGATCGTCGCCAGCACGAGCAGCGTGGTCCGCCAGCCGAACCGCTCGACCAGCCAGGCCTCGGTGGGCATGAAGATCGTGCTGGCGAAGCCGGCGGCGAGTGTGACCGTCAGGAGCGCTCGATCGCGGTGGCCGGTGGCGAACCAGCCCACCACGGCCGCGAAGGCGGGCTCGTAGAGCGTGGCGGCCAGCGCCAGGCCCATCGCGCACCAGACCGCGTAGAGCGCGGGCAGGCTCTCCACGCGTGACCAGACGAGCAGCAGCCCGACCGCCAGGCACGAGCCGAGCGTCATGAGCGCGCGGGCGCCGTGCCGGTCGATCCAGCGCCCCACCGGTAGCGCGGCCAGCGCGGCCACGCCCATTCCCACCGAGAAGGCGCCGGTCAGCTCAACGCGCGAGAAGCCCAGCTCGGCCTCCATCGGCCGGAGCATCACCGGGAAGCCGTAGTAGAGGATGCCCCACGACACGGTCTCGGTGACGCAGAGGCCGGCCACGACGACCCAGCCGTAGTCGAGGCGCGCGAGCGAGGGCACAGACGGCCAACTCTAGAGACGGGTCGCGGCGGCGTCAACTCTGACGGTATGCGGCCGCGACTTGCTTTGATGACCTACGTGGAAACACGCGCGGCGCTCGCCCGGCGGCGCCATGCGGGGGGGCTCACACCGGCCGAGCACCGGCGGGTGCTCGAGGACCTGGAAGGGCACTGGGGGCGGTACGCGCGGCTCGAGCTCGCCGAAGATATGTTGATCGATGCGGCGCGCTTGGCTGAGGTCCACCGGCTCCGAGCCTACGACGCCGTCCACCTCGCTTCGGCGGTGATTTTGGCGAGGCGTCCCGGAGGGGAGACGCTGTTCGTGTCGTGGGACGATCAGCTCGACGCCGCGGCGGCGCGCGAAGGACTGCGGCTGGTTCGTCGCAGGCGACGTTAAGGGGGTGGTCATGAAAGACAATGTCAAGACGTCTCGCAAGCGCGTCTTCGGCTGTATGGCGGGCACCGCGAACATCGTCGGCGACATAGAGGCTCCCGTCGTGCCGCAAAGGGCTTGGAAGGGAGAGCGACGCCGATCCCGAGACAGGGGCCGGCGAGGTTAGGGGAGGAGGTCGGCGACACGGATTCGGGCGCGCGGCGCGGCGAGCGGCGAGACGACCGCGTTCCGCTTGAAGAGCCGCACGCTCGCGTACTTCCACCCGAAGCGGCGGGACGGCTCGGGCACCGGCTGGCGATAGACCTCGAGCACCTCGTCCACGAGGTTCACGATCCAGTAGTCGGCGATGCCTGCACGGGCGTAAAGGCCGCCTTTCCACAGGCGATCCTTCGCCAGCGACGTCTCGGCGACCTCCACGGCAAGCACGGGTTTGGAGGGATGTCCCCGACGGTAGTCCCAGGGCCGTCCGGCCACGACCGCCAGGTCGGGCTCGGGCTCCGATGTGTCGTCCAGGGCGACAGGTGAGCCCACCCGAACGTGATAGCGCGCACCGAATGCCCGCTCGAGCGCCCGATGAGCCGCCGCCACCGCGGCGGCATGGACGTTGCCCTGCGGCTCCTTGATGACGAGCAGCCCGTCGAGCAACTCAACCCGGTCGTGCGAGTCGAAGGCGCCCTTCTTTACCATCCGCTCGTACCTGATCCTGGGTATTCGCCACAATGGGAGGGGAGGCATCTTGACGTCGCGCGTGCTCATGAGTTGCGGCCACGATACCGCGAAAGGCGCCGATCCCTCAATGCATCTTCCTGGATGCGCCGACGGCACGCGGGCTGCAAGGCCGGGGCGGTGGGAGGTGCTGACCTATGGCACGACGAAAGACGACCAGGCGCAAGCAGTCGAAGCGCGAGAGCTGGGTGCAGCGGGTCCGGGAGACCTCGGATGCGATGGACCTGCCGCTCGGGATCTTCAAGCGGTCGCCGAAAGAGATCGCCCGCGGGCTCAAGCAGTCGGTGCTCCGCAGCCGCCGCACCAAGGGGACGAAGTTCCAGTCCGCCATGTCCATGCTGGGGCGGAGCCTCGCTCGGCAGGACCGCCAGCGCCTGGAGGCGGCCAAGATCGAGCTGCGCCGCATCTTCGGCCGGCAGCCGCGCGGGCGCGCCAGGAGCGCGGCGTAGGCGGGGTGGCCCGGCATAGGGCGGGCGGCCCCGGGATGGTACCATCTCGGGAATGAGCGAGCCGCCGCCCAAACCTTCCAACTTCATCCGCGACGCGGTCATCGAGGACCTCCGGTCCGGGCGCTACCAGAGCGTCGTCACCCGCTTTCCGCCCGAGCCCAACGGCTACCTGCACATCGGCCACGCCAAGGCCATCTGCCTGGACTTCGGGCTGGCCCAGGAATTCGGCGGGCGCTGCCACCTGCGCTTCGACGACACCAACCCGACGAAGGAGAGCCAGGAGTACGTGGACGCCATCATCCGCGACGTGCGCTGGCTCGGCTTCGACTGGGGCCAGCATCTCTACTACGCCTCCGACTACTTCCAGCAGCTTTATGACTGGGCGGAGCAGCTCATCAGGGCCGGCCGGGCCTACGTGGATGACCTCGCGGGCGACGAGATGAGCGAGTACCGCGGCACGCTCACCCAGCCCGGCAAGCCGAGCCCATACCGCAACCGCTCGGTCGAGGAAAACCTGGACCTCTTCGAGCGCATGCGGCGTGGCGAGTTCGAGGACGGCACCAGGACCCTGCGCGCCAAGATCGACATGGCCCACCCGAACCTGAACATGCGCGATCCCGTCATGTACCGGATCCGCAAGACCTCGCACCACCGCACCGGCGACACGTGGTGCATCTACCCGATATACGACTGGGCCCACGGCCAGTCGGACTCCATCGAAGGCGTCACCCACTCGCTCTGCACGCTGGAGTACGAGGACCACCGCCCGCTCTACGACTGGTACCTCGACACGCTCGGCATCTACCACCCGCGCCAGATCGAGTTCGCGCGCCTGAACCTCTCCCACACGGTGATGAGCAAGCGGAAGCTGCTCACGCTGGTGGAGGAGGGCGTGGTCAGTGGCTGGGACGACCCGCGCATGCCGACTCTGGCCGGGCTGCGCCGCCGCGGCTACACACCCGAGTCCATCCGCGACTTCGCCGACCGCATCGGCATCGCCAAGGCCGACAACCTGGTGGACGTGGCGCTGCTCGAGCACTGCGTGCGCGAGGATCTCAACAAGCGCGCGCTGCGGCGCATGGCCGTGCTGCGGCCGCTGCGGCTGGTAGTGGAGAACTTTCTCGAAGGCCGGGTCGAAGAGGTCGAGGCCGTCAACAACCCCGAGGACCCATCGGCCGGCACCCGTCGCGTTCCGTTTGGGCGCATCCTTTATATAGAGCAGGACGACTTCCGCGAGACCCCGCCGCCCAAGTACTTCCGGCTCTCGCCCGGCGTCGAGGTACGCCTGCGCTACGCCTACATAATCAAGTGCACCGGCTTCACGCGCGCGGCGGACGGCTCGATCGCCGAGGTGCGCTGTGTCTTCGACGAGGCTTCGCGCGGCGGCGACGCGAAGGGCCGCAAGATCAAGGGGACCATCCACTGGGTGTCGGCTCAGCACGCCGTGGACGGCGAGGTGCGGCTGTACGACAACCTGTTCTCCGTCCCCAAGCCCGACGAGGAGGAGGACTTCAAGAGGGCGCTGAACCCCACCTCGCTGGAGGTCCTGCGCGGCTGCAAGCTGGAGCCGTCTCTGAAGGCCGCCGCCCCCGAGTCCCGCTTCCAGTTCGAGCGCCAGGGCTATTTCTGCGTGGACTCGCGGGACTCGACGCCGGGGAAGTTGGTGTTCACCCGGACGGTTGGGTTACGGGATACCTGGGCGAAGATCGAGAAGGC
>DASYUQ010000111.1 GCA_036001065.1 Candidatus Methylomirabilota bacterium | reverse complement strand
CAGGTCGAGGGGGTTCAGGAGGTCGCCCTGGACAAGGGTGAGGCGGCCAGGATCGACGATGTCGGCGAGCGCGTCGAGGTCGGGGGCGCGGTCGAAAAGCACCGGGCGGTCGCCGGCCTCCACCAGGAGACGGGCGATCTGCGACCCCACCAGACCGGATCCGGTGACCAGCACAGCCATCGGGAGCGCAGCTATCATACGCGCACTCCACCACTTGGCGCGCCCGGCGCTTGCCGACCGTGGCGCGCGTACTTATCATAGGGACCACTTCCTGAGAGCCGCCGAGTGGGACAGGGCGGCCCAGCGCGAGACGAGGGAGAGTCACGATGCCAATTTCCAACGATCCGTCCACCACGCTCACCGCCTACCAGGCCTGGCAGAAATCCGAAGGCATCCCCGTCATCCGCGGGTTCTACGTCGAAGATCTGAGATCGGTGGAGGTCCAGCCCTGGCCTAGCCGGGGCGGGCGCGGCGTCTTCATCGACATGGAGGGGACCGGCGGGACCAACGACGCCTATGTGTGCGAGATCCCGGCCGGGGGACAGCTCGCGCCCCAGCGGCACCTCTACGAAGAGGTCATCTACGTCCTCCAGGGGCGGGGTGCGACGACCGTGTGGATCGAGGGCGGCTCCAAGGTCAGCTTCGAGTGGCAGACGGGCAGTCTCTTCGCGGTCCCGCTCAACGCCTGGCACCAGCACTTCAACGCCTCGGGAACCGAGGTGGCGCGCTATTACGCCGTGACCACGGCGCCCCTGGTCATGAATCTGTTCCACAACCACGACTTCGTCTTCAACAACCCCTTCGTCTTCAAGGATCGCTTCGGCGGGGAGGCGGACACCTTCAGCGGCAAGGGCACCTTCCTGGCCAGCCGGATCTGGGAGGCCAACTTCATTCCCGACGTGAAGAAATTCGCGCTCATCGAATGGAAGGAGCGCGGCGCCGGCGGCCGCAACATCATGTTCGAGCTGGCCAACAACACGCTGATCGCCCACATCTCCGAGTTCCCGGTCGGCACCTACAAGAAGGCCCATCGCCACGGCCCCGGGGCCCACGTCATCACCCTCGGCGGCAAGGGTTACTCGCTCCTCTGGCCAGAGGGGGCGAAGCCCACGAAGGTGGACTGGCACGAGGGCAGCGTGGTCGTGCCGCCGGACCTCTGGTGGCACCAGCACTTCAATGCCGGCGCCAGCCCGGCCCGCTACCTGGCGATTCGCTGGGGAAGCGTCAAGCACAAGCTCGACGACAAGTACAGCCGCCTCGATCAGGACCGAGCGACGGGCGGCAACCAGATCGAGTACGCGGACGAGGATCCTGCCGTGCGCGCGCTCTTCGACAGCGAGCTGGCCAAAGAGGGCGTCGAGAGCCGCATGCCGGCCGTCGCCCGCCGCTGATCCGTCGATGCCCCTCGAGTACCGCGACCTGCGCGAGTGGCTCAAGAAGGTGGAGGGGCTGGACGAGCTCCAGCACTGCCGGGGCGTCCACTGGGACAAGGAGATGGGGGCGTTCGTGGAGATGTGCGTGCGCGCCAAGGGGGGCCGGGCGCCGGCCTTCCTCTTCGACGAGATCCCCGGTTATCCCCCGGGGTATCGCTGTCTCTACGGGCTGCTCAATTCGCCCAAGCGCTTCGCCTTGTCCATGGGACTGCCCGCCACCGGGGACGAGCGCACCATGGAGCTGCTGAAGATCTACCGGCAACGGGTGCAGGCCATCACGCCGATCCCGCCCCAGACGGTCTCCGGGGGCCCGATTCTGGAGAACGTCCTGAAGGACGACCAGGTCGATCTCTTCAAGTTCCCCGTACCGATCCATCACGAGCTGGACGGGGGGCGCTACATCGGGACGGCCGACGCCGTGATCACGCGGGATCCCGACAGCGGATGGGTCAATGTCGGCACCTACCGGATGCAGCTCTTCGAGCGGAACCTCACGGGCATCTACATCACCGAGGGCAAAGACGGCCACCTGCAACTGCAGAAGTACCTGGCCGCCGGCAAGCCGGCACCGATGGTGGCCGTCGTGGGGCAGGACCCGGCACTCTTTTCTGCCGCGCGGGCCACGCTGAACCGGGGCCAATCGGAGCTCGATTACGTCGGCGGACTTCGCGGAGAGCCACTCGAGGTCATCGAGGGCGAGCTGACGGGGCTGCCGATTCCGGCGAACGCCGAGATCGCGCTGGAGGGCGAAGTGGTGCCGGGCCAGAAGCGCCTGGAAGGGCCGTTCGGTGAGTGGCCGGGCTACTACGCGGGCGGCACGAAGGAAGAGCGGGTCTTCCGCGTCAGGCGCGTGTACCACCGGAACGACCCGATCCTCACCTGCGCCGCCTCGTTCAAGCCGCCCCACGCCCACCTGTTCGAGCGCTGCTTCATCCGCTCGGCGACGCTCTGGGAAAACCTCGAGAAGGCCAACGTCCCCAACGTGGTCGGCGTCTGGATCCACGAAGCGGGGGCCGGTCGGACCTTCAACGTCGTCGCCATCGAGGTGAGCTACTTCGGCCACAGCCGCCAGGCGGGCATCCTGGCGACCCAGCTCGCCCCCACCGCCTACGGCGGCAAGTGGACCGTCGTGGTCGACGACGACATCGATCCCTCCAGCCTCTCCGAGGTCGTATGGGCGATGGGCACGCGCTGCGACCCTGCCACGAACATCGAGATCATCCGGAAGAACTGGTCGTCCAAGATCGACCCCGTGAACATGACGGAGAACTACTACAACTCGCGCGCGATGATCGACGCGACGATTCCCTTCGAGAATCGGGGACGAGCCGCCAAGGTGGCCGTTACCAGTCCCGAGCTGCGCCAACGGATGCTGGAGAAGTACGGCGCGTTGTTCCGCCGCGTCCTCGGCGAACACGATCTCGCGTGACGCCGCCCTAAGAACCTGCAGCAAATTCGAGCGCCGGCTCCGCCGGCGCAATCCTCTTCTGGGGGAGGCCTCGGAGGGGGCCGTCGAGGCCCCCTCCGAATACACCGCATGAGCCGGGCGGTGCTGATCGTCTGCGCCTGCGCCGCCGCGGCGACGACGGCGGAAGGGGCGCTGAGCTTACTGTACGCGCCCTATCTCGAAGCGCAGGGGTATTCGCTCAGCGCGATCGGCGCGCTGTCCTCCCTGCTCGCGGTCTTTCGCCTGGCCTCGCGGGTGCCGGCCGGCACCGTCTATCGCCCGTTCCGGGCCAGGATCCATCTGGCCGTCGCGCTGCTCGCGCTGAGCGTCGCCACGAGCGGCTTCGCCCTGGCCCGCGATCATCCCGTGGCCGTCGTCGTCCTGACGGCGGCGCACGGCTTCGCCTTCGGCAGCGTCGGCACCTTGATCCTCGCCGTCGTCATCGACGTCACGGGCGGCCGAGCCGCCGGCGCCGTCATGGGCTGGTACACGGCGGTGCTGTCCACCGGCTACGCGCTGGGCGCCTTCGCGGCCGGCGGGCTGGCCGACACCACCGGCCCCGCGGCGGCCCTGGCTCTCCTCGGTGTGCTGCCGGCGGTCACGGCGATCGCCCTGTTCGCGCTGCCCTCCTTCGGCGGGCCGCGCGCTGACGTCGAGCGCAGCCAGGGCTTCCGGGGTCTGCTGGCGGCGGGCGCCGCGCTGGACGCCCGCGTCTGGCTCGCGTTCACGATCGTGGTCTACATCAACCTCCTGGCCGACAGCGTCGACACCTTCTTCCCGCTGTACGGCGTCGCGATCGGCCTGCCGCTCGCCGCGGTCGGCACCCTGAAGGGCCTGAAATCGGCGGCGGCCACCTTCATTCGCTTCGTCAGCGGCGTGATGTTCCGTTATCTCGACTACCGCGCCATCGACGTCTGGGCGGTGATCCTCTCGGGCGCGGCCACGGTGGTGCTGCCGCGGGTGTCCGCGTTCGGGGCGTTGGTCGCGCTCTTCATCCTACTTGGCCTCACGCGCGGCATCCTCCGGGTGACGAGCGCGGCAACCGTGGCGGAGCTCCGTCGCGAGGGCCGTGACGTGGGCCTCGCCTCCGGCGTCTACAACGCCGGCCTCGACGTCGGGGCGATCGCCGGCCCGGCGCTGGGCGGCGTCCTGGGAACCGCGCTCGGCCTGGCGACGATGTTCCAGATCGTCGGGGTGGCCAGCGTCGTGATGTACTTCGCGGTCGCGCTGGCCAGCGCGCCGGGGCGCTCGGCTCTCCGTGCCGGGCTTCGCGCCAGCGGCCGTCGTTCGGCTCCTGCTCTGCGACGACCCTGAACATCGAACATCTAACGTCGAACGTCTCGGGCGTGATAGGCCCCAAGTGGCGGCTAACCCTCGGCCCTTACCCAACTTGACGTCAGATTCGGTCGCCGGTTACGCGAAACAAGGGCCTTGACAAGGGCCCTCGGGGAGCTTACAAACGCGGCTCGAAGCCGGCGTGCTGACCGGTTTATTGCAGCGCGTCAGACTCGGCCGGGAGCCGGAACGGCGGCGCACTCATAATCGGTGTCCGAGCATCAGGGGGGCCAAGCGATGGGGCAACTCGGATGGCGAGGTCCAAGGTGGGTTCTCGCGCTCGCGGCGGTCATGATGTTCGTCCTACCGCCGCCCCAGGCTGAGGCACAAAGGG
>DASYUQ010000110.1 GCA_036001065.1 Candidatus Methylomirabilota bacterium | reverse complement strand
CCTCATCCTCGGCCCCGTCGTGCTCGCCGTCACCGACGCGCTCGTCCAGATCTGGCGGCGCCGGACTGCCGGTGGCCGCCCGCCGCGTAGTCCCTTCGTCCCGGCCTCAGCGCTCGCCCGCGCCCCCGTGGCGCTGCCAGGGCGCGATGCGCAGCTCGACCGCCCGGGCGCCCTGGACGAGCAGGACGCCCATGACCATGAGCACCACGATGGGCACGAAGAGCTTGGCGGTCTCGAAGGCGTTGGCGTAGCGGACGATCATGTACCCGAGCCCCGAGATGGACGTGTAGAACTCGGCGACCACCATCCCCACCAGCCCGCGACCGATGGCCAGGCGCACGCCCGCGGCGATGAAGGGCAGGGCCGAGGGCAGGATCACGTCGCCCCACAGCTGGCGCTCGGTGGAGCAGAAGGAGCGCGCCACCTCCAGCAGCGCGCGGTCGACGTTCTTCACGCCCTGCTGGGTGTTGATGAGCACGGGGAAGATCATGAAGAGGAAGACGATGATGACCTTGGCGGGGATGCCGAAGCCGAACCAGAGGACGATGAGCGGCACCAGCGCCACCATCGGCGTGGCATAGAGCGCGTTGATGTAGAGGTCGGTGGCGAGCTCCAGGGCGCCGAAGCGGGCCAGGAGCACGCCGAGCGGCACGCCGGCGCCGACCGAGAGGAGCAGCGCGATCGCCAGCACCTGGAGGCTCTGGCTCAGGTAACCGACGAGCTCGCCGCTCTGGCCGAGCTCCAGGAAGGCCTGCACGATCGCGATCGGATAGGTGAAGAGGATAGGGTTCACCGAACGGCCGTAGAGCTCCCAGGCCGTGAGGACCACCGCCAGCGAGACGAGGCGGATCGCGAGGGTGCGGCTCACCGGCGCTCCTCGCTCCGGGCCTCGGCGTCGCGACGCAGCTCAGTCCCGATGTGCAGCCGGAGCTTGATGGCCCGGTCGTCGGCCCGGATCTGGGCGAGGTCGCGCGGGCGGGGGATGCCCACCGGAAGAATCTCGCGCACCCGCCCCGGGCGCGACGTCAGCAGCAAGATCCGGTCGCCCAGCGCGATGGCCTCGTCCACGGAGTGCGTGACGAAGAGCATCGTCTTGGGCTCCCGCTCGAGGATGCGCAGGAGCTCCTCCTGGAGGGTCTCCCGCGTCTGGGCGTCGAGCGCCCCGAAGGGCTCGTCCATGAGCAGGATCGAGGGCTTCACCGCCAGCGCCCGCGCCAGCCCCGCCCGCTGCTGCATGCCGCCCGAGAGCTGGAAGGGATAGAGGCGCTCGAACCCCTCGAGGCCGACCAGGCGCACGTAGTGGGCGACGGCGCGGGCGATCTCGGCGCGCGGCCGGCCGTGAAGCTTGAGCCCGTAGCCGATGTTCTGGTCGAGGCGCTTCCAGGGCATGAGCCCGAAGTGCTGGAAGACCATGGCCACCTCGCGCGAGGGACCCGCCACGCGCCGGCCGTCGATGGTCACCTCCCCCGCGTCGGCCGCCAGCAGCCCGTCGAGCACGCGCAGGAGCGTCGTCTTGCCGCAGCCCGAGGGTCCCAGGATGCAGAGGACCTCGCCGTCTTCGACGTCGAAGGAGAGGTCCTCGAAGGCGACGACGCCGGCGTCGTCGAAGCGCTTGGTCAGGTGGCGGACGGCGATCTTGGTGCGGATGGCAGGCCCCGGCGCGGCGCCGTCAGTCGAAGTCGGGCACGCGCGGCAGCGCCTTGAACGCCTCCTGGACGATCGGAACGGCGACGTAGTCCTCGTACTTCGGCCGCTCCTCGGGCTTGATGTTACCCACCTGCACCATCCGGTTGATCGTGTACTCGACCTTTTCGCGCGGCAGCCCGTCGTTCTGCGACCACACCTTGCCCTGGATCAGCTCGTCGTAGGCTCCCTCGGCGACGTCGCGCGGGATCTTCCCATGCTTCATCGCGATCTCCACCGCCCGCGCCCGGTTCGCGTACATGAACCGGTTGGCCTTGGCCAGCGCCCGGACGAGTGCCTGGAACTTGGCCGGCTCGGCCTGAAGCTTCTTCTCCTGCGCCACCACGACCAGGAAGAGCTGGTTCGGCTCGAGCTCCCAGAACTTCACCAGCGGGTGCAGCGACGGCTCCTTCTGGCGCGCCAGGATCATCTGGTCGATGTGCAGGATGGCGGTGTCGATGGCGCCGGCCAGCAGGGGCGGCACGTCGGCCGACGCGATGGGGACGAACGTGACATCCTCGGGCTTGAGGCCCGCCTTGCGCAGCACCATCCGGCTCAGGATGTCGGCGAACCCGCCGACCTCCTGGACGCCGATCTTCCTGCCTTTGAGGTCCTGGAGCGTCTTGACGTTCGAGCGCACGGTCATGGTCGAGGCGTATCGTGGCGCCATGCCGTAGATGGCCTTGATCCCGGCCTTCCTGGCGACGGAGACCGCCGTGGCCGTACCGGGGCCGCCGCCGGCGTCCAGGGCGCCGCTGACGACGTTGCGGATCACGTAGATGCCGCCCTCGAACGTGGAGATCTCCACGTCCAGACCTTCCTCCTTGAAGAACCCCTGCTCCAGGGCCACCCAGGGCGAGATATGGACGAAGTTCGGCGGCGTGGTCGGCATGCCGAACTTCACCTTCACGGGCGCCGCCGCCCCCCCCGGGGCCCCGAGCGCGGCGCCGCCGAGCGCGAGGCCGACGAGCGTGGTGAGCCATCGCCTGTCCATAGCGGTCCTCCATCGGAAGCGATGCTGATCGAGTGACCAAACCTAAGCGGCGCCGGCGGGGACTGTCAAGTCAGCCGGCTGCGATCAGGGCCGGGTGTTAGCCCCGATCCGAAATAAGCTCGCAGGTGAAAGCGGCACATGGCCGCGAACATGGGCGGTGTTCAGGAGATGGTTCGACCGCAGCCAGCGTCTCTATAGGAGGACGTGGGTGCGCACGTACCCACGCTGGCCACGGCC
>DASYUQ010000109.1 GCA_036001065.1 Candidatus Methylomirabilota bacterium | reverse complement strand
CGGGGAGCGGGGCTGGGCGGCGGCCACGACGAGCGTGAGCAGACGCTGAACCAGCTCCTCGTCGAGATGGACGGGTTCGAGACCAACGAGGGCGTCATCCTCATCGCGGCCACCAACCGGCCCGACGTCCTCGATCCCGCGCTGCTCCGGCCCGGGCGCTTCGACCGGCAAGTCGTCGTGCCGCGACCCGACGTCAGGGGACGCGAGGAGATCCTGCGCGTCCACGCCCGGCGGATCCCGCTGGCGCCCGACGTGGACCTCAAAGTTCTGGCCCGCGGCACGCCCGGCTTCTCGGGCGCGGACCTGGCCAACCTCGTCAACGAGGCGGCGCTCCTGGCGGCGCGCATGAACAAGAAGTTCGTGGAGATGCTCGACTTCGAGAACGCCAAGGACAAGGTCCTGATGGGCGTCGAGCGGCGCTCCATGATCATCAGCGATACCGAGAAGCGGACCATCGCCTACCACGAGGCCGGTCACGCCCTGGTCGCCGATTTCCTGCCCGGCGCCGACCCCATCCACAAGGTCACCATCATCCCACGCGGGCGCGCGCTGGGCCTCACCCAGCAGCTGCCCCTCGACGACAAGTACAACTACTCGCGGGAGTAGCTGGTCAACCGCATCACCATCCTGCTCGGCGGCCGCGCCGCCGAGGAGGTCGTGCTGCACCAGCAGACGACGGGCGCGGGCGACGACCTCGAGAAGGGGACCGAGATGGCCCGCAAGATGGTGTGCGAGTGGGGCATGTCCGACAGGCTGGGGCCGCTGACCTTCGGCAAGAACGAGGAGCACATCTTCCTCGGACGCGAGGTGGCCCGCCCGAAGGACTACAGCGAGGATACCGCACTCGTCATCGACTCCGAGATCAAGCGGATCGTGATGGAGTGCGCCACCCGGGCCCGCCAGATTCTCGAGGAGAACATCGAAAAGCTCCACGCCCTCGCCCGCGCTCTGCTCGAGCGCGAGTCCCTCGACGGCGAGCAGATCGCGCGGATTCTCCGCACGCGGCCGTTCCAGGAAGCTCCGGCGCCAGCCTGACGGCGGAGTGGCAGCGGCGGCAATCCTCGCAGGAGTTCCCGTCGGTGGCCCGACGCCGGTGGTGCTCATGGGCGCGCTCAACGTCAGCCCCGAATCGTTCTACACGGGTTCCGTCCATCGGCTCGCCGCCGATCTCGTGAGCGCCGCGCTGGTCATGGTCGAAGCGGGCGCCGCTCTGATCGACGTGGGGGCCCGCTCCACCGCGCCCTATCGGGCCACCGCGGTCGGCGAGGACGAGGAGCGCGACCGCCTCGCGCGCGCCCTAGAGGCGCTGGCGGGGAAGGTCCCGGTGCCGATCTCGGCCGACACGGCGCGGGCGCGCGTGGCCCGGGCGGCCCTCGACGCCGGCGCACGGGTCATCAACGATGTCAGCGGATTACGCGACCCGTCAATGGGCGCGCTGGTGCGCGAGCGCGGCGTCGGACTGATCCTCATGGCGTCCCCGGAGCGAGCGGGGGGCGGGGGCCCGTCGTCGACCACGCTATCCACCACAGTCTCCGTACCTTCTGCTCGCGCGAGGTCCGGTCTACCCCCAGAGGCTACGGGTCTCCGAGCGGCCCCCGCCCCCCGCTCGAGCCCCGTAGCGTGCGTGAAACGTCTGCTCGAGGCTGCGCTCGAGCGCGCGCGGGCCGCGGGCATCGCGGAGGAGCATCTGGTGCTCGATCCGGGGCTCGGGTTCTTCCGCGACGAGCCGGTGCCATGGGACGAGTGGGACGTAGAGGTGCTGACCGGTCTCGGGTCCCTCGCCGCGCTGGGGCGTCCCCTCTGCGTCGGGGTCTCGCGCAAGTCGTTCATCGGAGCGATCACCAGGCGCGACCGCCCGCAGGAGCGCCTGGCGGGCTCGCTGGCGGCGACGACGGTCGCCGTCCTCAACGGCGCCGCCCTGATCCGGACGCATGACGTGGCCGAGACGCTCGACGCGGTGCGCGTGGCCGAGCGGATGCGCCGGGCCGCGGGCCGATGACCGGCGGTCGGGAGCGCGGGTTCGTTCTACAATCGAGACGCGAGGAGATCGGGAGCGCTCTGTGACCCGGTTGTTCGGCACCGACGGCATTCGCGGCGTGGCCAACGAGGAGCCGCTCACGCCGGACCTCGCCTACCGCGTGGGGCGCCAGCTGGTGGCCACCCTCCGGGTCGAGCGCGGCGTCGAGCGCGTCCGCCTCGTCATCGGGCGCGACACCCGGCGCTCGGGGCCCCTCCTGGAGGCGGCGCTGACGGCGGGCGTGCTGGGCGCCGGCGGCGACTGCTTCGCGGTCGGAGTGCTGCCGACCCCGGGGATCGCGCTCCTGACGCGGGCGCTCGACGCCCACGGTGGCATCGTGCTGTCGGCCTCCCACAACCCGTTCGAGGACAACGGCATCAAGCTCTTCTCCTCCGAGGGGACGAAGTTCCCCGACGCCTGGGAGGAGAAGATCGAGGTCGGGCTCCAGGGCGACGATCGGGCGCCGCGCGCCCGCGGCGCCGGCATCGGCCGGCTGGTGGCCTACGACCGGGCCGAGCCGTACTACGTCGATTATCTCTGTCGCTGCTTTCCGCTCGACCTCGCGGGAATGACGATCGCGCTCGACTGCGCCCACGGCGCCACGTACCGTGTGGCGCCGCGCGTCTTCCGGCGGCTCGGCGCCAGGGTCGTGGCCGTCGGCGCCCGTCCGGACGGCACCAACATCAACGCCGGCTCCGGCGCGCTCTACCCCGCGGCCCTCCAGCAGAAGGTGGGCGCCGTCGGCGCCGCGGTGGGGTTCGCGTTCGACGGCGACGGCGACCGCCTGATGTCCGTCGACCACGCCGGCGAGATCCGCGACGGCGATTACGCGCTGGCCATCGCCGGCCGCCATCTGGCCGGCCGCGGGCGGCTCAAGGGCAACCTGGTGGTGACGACGGTCATGGCCAATCTCGGCCTCGACCAGGCGCTGCGCGCCGCCGGCATCGAGGTGGTGAAGACCCAGGTCGGCGACCGCCACGTGTACGAGGAGATGCAGCGGCGCGGCGCCAATCTCGGCGGCGAGCAGTCGGGGCACCTGCTGTTCCTCGACCACTCGCCGGCGGGCGACGGCATCCTCTCGGCGCTGGCGCTCCTCAGCGTGATGCGGGACACGGGGGAGTCGCTCGCGTCGCTGGCGGGGTGCCTCACCAAATTCCCCCAGGTGCTCATCAACGTTGCCGTCCGCGCCAAGCCTCCGCTCGCGTCGCTGGCGGGCCTCGGCGACCGGGTGCGCGTCTTCGAGCGCGAGATGGACGGCGCCGGCCGCATCCTCATCCGCTACTCCGGCACCGAGCCGCTCGCCCGCGTGATGATCGAAGGCGCCGACGGCCAGCGCATCCGGGCGATGGCCGACGAGCTGGCGGGCATGATCCGCGACCTGATCGGTGCGCCGTGACCGTCAGGGGCATCGGTGTGGATCTGGTCCACTTGCCGCGCATGCGCGAGGTCATCGAGCGCTGGCAGGAGCGCTTCCTCACCCGCGTCTTCACCGAGCAGGAGATCGCCTACTGCCGGGCCCGGCGGGACCCCGTGCCCCACTTCGCCGCCCGCTTCGCCGCCAAGGAGGCGGCCCTCAAGGCGCTGGGCACCGGGCTCCGGATGGGGATCCGCTGGCGCGAGCTGGAGGTGCGGCGGGAGCGCGGGCAGGCACCGGTCCTGGTGCTGTCGGGCCGTTCGCGCGAAATCGGTCTGGCCCGGGGCGGCAGCCACATGCTGCTGGCCCTCACGCACGACGGCGACTACGCCATGGCCCAGGCCATGCTGGTGGCCGATTCCTCGTCGGAGGGAGCCTCGTTCCGTGAGCTGGACTGCGAGCGCCCGTCCCCTCATCAGCCGCCTCGCTAGCGTGACCTCCGCCTCACTCGTCCTCTATGGTTGCGCGGCCCACCCGGTCGACCTCCCGCTGGACGGCGCGCGCGGCTACATCGCGGTGCGTCCGGGGCGACCGGGCGTGGTGATCGCGGCGCCGCACGGCACCTCCGATCCCCGCACCGGCGACATCGCCGCCGAGGTGGCGCGACGCACGGGCTTCGGCCTGGTGGTCGCGAGCGGGTTTGCCCTGGAGCGAGAGACCCGCGATGGTCCCGGACGTCGCTACCAGGTCAACCGTCCGTTCGAGGGCGTGCCCGGCCGACCGCCGAGCGAGGAGGTCGCCACGGACGACGCCCGCCGCGTGTACGACGCCTACGAGCAGCGGGTGCGCGAGGCGGCCCAGGGGCCGCTCGCCTTCTACATGGAAATCCACGGCAACAACCGGCGGGAAGCCACCGCGCGCATCGAGATCGCCACGGTCGGCGTCGACCACGAGCGGGCCCTCAAGCTGCGCACGCTGCTGGAGCTGATCCGCGACGCGCACCTGGGGCGCCACCCGGGGGCGCCGCGGCTCGAGGTGTGGATGGAGCCCGCCGATACGCTGCTCTACACGGCCTCGGGCGCCAAGCGGGTGGGGATCCTGAGATTGCCCGAGCGCGCGCTGCACGTCGAGCTGCCGCGCGCCGCCCGCACGGAGTGGCGGGAGGTGTACACGGCGATCCTCGCCGACTTCCTGACTCAGGCCGTGGCCCTGCCGCCGGCGCGGTAGTCACCGTGCTGCCGATCTTCAGCGCCGAGGAGATGCGGCGCCTCGACCGGCGCGCCATCGCCGAGCTCGGCCTCGCCGGCGCCACCCTGATGGAGAACGCTGGACGGGGCGCCGCCGAGGAGATTCTCCGTCTGTTGCCCCCGCGCGCCGCCGGGCGAGCGGCGCGCGTCGCGATCGTCTGCGGCAAGGGCGGCAACGCCGGCGACGGCTTCGTCGTCGCGCGCTGGCTCAAGCGGCGCGGCTGTCGTCCTTCGGTGTGGCTGACCGCACCCCCGGAGGAGATCGGGGGGGACGCCGGGGTCAAGCTCGCCGAGCTGCGGCGGAGCGGCCTCCGCCCCATCCGCGTGGCGGACGACGCGGCAGTGGCCGGCGACCTCGGTCGCGCCGACCTCGTCGTCGACGCCCTGCTGGGCACCGGCGCCCGCGGCGCGCCGGGCGGTTTGGTCGCGCGCGTGATCGAGCTCATCAACGCCAGCGGTCGCCCCGTCGTCGCGCTCGACATTCCCTCCGGGCTGCCCGCCGACGGGGGCGCGCCAGCGGGCCCGGCGGTCCTGGCGACGCTGACGGTCACCTTCGCCGGGCTCAAGCGCGGACTGGTGACGGGCCCCGGCGTGGACTTCGCCGGCCGCGTCACGGTGGTGCCGATCGGGATCCCCGTCGGCGAAGTGGTCCGCGGCATCACGACGTTCCTGCTCGAGGCCGACGACGTCGCGCGGCTGCTTCCCCCGCGCCCGCGGGCGGCTCACAAGGGGACGTACGGGCATCTGCTGATCATCGCCGGCTCGCTCGGCAAGACCGGCGCGGCGGCGCTCGCTTCGCGGGCGGCGATGAGGAGCGGCGCCGGGCTCGTGACCGTGGCCACGGCAGTGAGCCAGCAGCCGGTGGTGGCGAGCCTCCTGCTGGAGGCGATGACCGCGGCGCTCGCCGAGACCGCCGCCCGGACGGTAGCGCTCGGGGCCAAAGGGGTCATCGCCGAGTTGGCCGCGGCGCGCGACGCCGTCGCCCTGGGCCCCGGGCTCGGTCTCGACGCCGAGACCCAGGCGCTGGCACGGGAGCTGGCGCGTGATCTCCCCCGGCCCCTGGTGATCGACGCCGACGCGCTGACGGCGCTGGGCGGTTATCTGGAGGTGCTGCGCGCCGCCCCGGCGCCGCGGTGCCTCACGCCCCATCCCGGCGAGATGGCGCGGATGCTGGGAACCAAGGTGGCGGAGGTGGAGCGTGACCGGATCGCGACCGCGCGCGAGTTCGCGAAGGCGCAGCGCGTGCACGTCGCGCTCAAGGGCGCCGGAACCGTCATTGCCGCGCCCTCGGGCGAGGTGTACGTGAACCCGACGGGCAACCCCGGGATGGCCAGCGGCGGCACGGGCGACGTCCTCACCGGCATGGTCGGCGCCTTCCTGGCGCGCGGGATGGAGGCGAGCGCGGCCTTGCGGGCGGCGGTGTATCTGCACGGCCGGGCGGGCGATCTCGCTGCCGCGCGCCTGGGCGAGGAGGCGCTGATCGCGAGCGACGTGATCGCCGCGCTGCCCGAGGCGTTCACCGCGCTCGCCGGTCATGACGGCTGACGCAGCGATCGTCACCCGGAGTCCCGCCGAAACGGAGGCCGCGGGTGAGCGCCTGGGCCGGACCCTCGAGGCGGGCGACGTGGTGGCCCTGGCGGGCGAGCTGGGCGCCGGCAAGACCTGCTTCATCCAGGGACTGGTCCGGGGCCTGGGCGTCGCGGTCCACGCCACCAGCCCCACCTTCGTGCTCATCAACGAGTATCGCGGCCGCCTGCCCGTCTACCACGTCGACGCCTACCGGACGCAGAGCCTCACGGAGCTGATGGACCTCGGGCTGCCGGAACTCTTCGACGAGGGCGGCGTGACGGTGATCGAATGGGCCGATCAGCTGCTGCCGCTGCTCCCGCGCCGGACCATCCGCGTGCACATCGCCGGGCTCGGCGACGAGCCTCGCGAGATCACGATCCACCGGCCCTGATGGCCGGATCATTGCCCGGCCCCGGCGAGCGCGGGACCGGGCGTATCGAAGAGTCGGCGTTGACCGTGCCGCGCCGGCGCGTTAGAGAACGACATCATCATGGATCGGGGGCCGGCGAGCGAGCGTCCGCGCGAGCGCCTGTACTGGAAGGGCCCGAGCGCGCTCGCCGACGCCGAGCTGCTCGCGCTCCAACTGGGCTCGGGTACGCGCGACAAGAGCGCCGTCGACGTCGCCCGCGAGATGCTGGCGACCTACGGCTCCCTGGCCGACGTCGCGTCGCGGGAGGTGGGCGAGCTGACCCGCCAGCGAGGCGTGGGACCGGTCAAGGCGGCGCGGCTCGTCGCCGCGTTCGAGCTGAGTCGCCGCTTGCGGGCCCGGACCCCCGGCCAGCGCACGGTCCTGTCCACTCCCGCCGAGGTCTTCACGGCGTTCGGGCCCCTGATGGAGGATCTCAAGCGCGAGGTGTTCCGGGTGGCGCTGCTGGACGCGCAGAACGGGCTGCTGCGCGACTGCGTGGTGTCCGAGGGCACCCTGTCGGCCAGCCTGGTTCACCCGCGCGAGGTCTTCAAGCCGGCCATCCTGGAATCGGCCGCCTCCGTCATCCTGCTGCACAATCACCCGAGCGGGGATCCGGCGCCGAGCCGGGAGGACGTCAGACTCACGCGCCAGCTCGTCGAGTGCGCGCGGCTCCTCGGCCTGCGGGTGCACGACCATCTCATCATCGGGCGCGGGCGGTTCGTGAGCCTGGCCGAACGCGGTATCATCTAGTGCCGTTCCAACTATTCGCGCCTAGGAAGGCACCGTGTACGTCGTTCGTGGACAGATTTAGCCCCGATCCGAAATTCTTTTGGCGAGGAATGTGCGGAAACGCGGCGTCGGTAGCGGCCGTGGCCAGCGTGGGTACG
>DASYUQ010000108.1 GCA_036001065.1 Candidatus Methylomirabilota bacterium | reverse complement strand
GTGATGGCCAGCGTCGCGTCGGCCACTAGTGTTCCGTCCTTGAAGTCATGTCAAGAACCCGCCACGCGGGGCCGGGGCCGGCGGGCGCGTGCGGCAGGGGTCGACGGGATCCGTTCCCGCCCGCTGGCAACGGACCCCGCGTCCCCAGGGGGAGCCCAGCCGCAACCGGGCAGCGGACGCGTGCCGCGTGGTCCCGCGATCCCTGCCGCGCGTGCCGCGTCGGCCCCGCCGGCAGCGGCGCGAGCGCGGCGATCGTTTAACATGACTTCCCAGACGGAACACTAGCAGACGGGGCGCTGCAGCACCTCGGCGGCGATCCGCCGGGGAATCAGCCGGCCGTCGCGCGTGTCGGCGACGAGGCGGCCGTTGTCGACGATCACCTTGCCGCGCAGGATCGTCGTCACCGGCCAGCCCCGGACCTCCCATCCCTCCCAGGGGCTGTAGTCGCTCACGTGGAAGTCGTCGCGCGTGAGCGCCTTCGTGATCGTCGGGTCGATGAGCACGAGATCAGCGTCGCTGCCGGCGGCGATCACGCCCTTGCGCGGATAGAGGCCGAGGATCCTGGCCGCGTTGCTCGAGGTCACCTGGGCGAAGCGCTCGAGGGACATGCGTCGTTTCATCACGCCCTCGGTGAAGATGATGCCCATCCGCGCCTCGGCGCCGAGATTGCCCCCGGTCACGTCCTCGATGGTCTTGCCGCGGAGCTTGAGCTCGAGCGAGGTCGGGTACTCGTCCGTGGCCGTCGTCGAGACGCCGTCCCCGATCAGGCCCTGCCAGAGGGCCGCCTGATCCTCGGGGTACTTGAGTGACGGGTAGGTGTGGTAACAGAAGCCGCGCGGTTTCTTGTAGTCCTCGGCGGTGAAGCAGGCGTAATGGTGAAGCGTCTCGGCGTAGATGGGGCGCCCCTTGGCGCGGGCCTCGCCGACGGCCTCCACGCCCTCCTTGGCCGAGGTGTGGACGAAGTAGACGGCGGCGCCCGTCGCCTCGGCCAGCTGGATGGTTCGCCGGAAGGACAGCTGCTCCGAAAGCTTGTTGTGGACGAGGGCCAGGTTCCAGCCGTCCATCCGGCCTTCGTCTCTGAACCGTTCGTAGTTGAACTGCACGATGTCGTGGTCCTCGGCGTGCACCACCATGATGCCGTTGTGAGCCGCCACCTTCTCCATGGCCAGCTGGATCCGCCCGAAGTCGAGCCGATAGGGGTGGCGCTTCGGATGCGGCGGCAAGACGTCGGCGGTGAAGACCTTGAAGCTGGGGAATCCCTGCTGGATGGCCTCGGCCAGCTGGTCGAAAATCTTCAGAGGCAGCAGACCCTGGAGGGCCACGTGAAACGTGTAGTCGACGTAGGAGTTCCCCTTCCACCGCGCCGCGCGCTGCTCGATGGCGGTGGCGACGTCGGTTCCCGGCCGCACGAAGCAGAAGTCCACGTGGGTCGTGGTCCCCCCGAAGAGCATCCCCCGGGTGTCCTCCTCCGGCCCCAGGGTGTAGAGGTTTTCCTCGGGGCGCATCGCGATGAAGTGCGCCAGATGCGTATGGGGCTCGACGCCGCCGGGCACCACGATCCTGCCCGTCGCGTCGACCACCCGGCCGGACTCCGGCAGCGCGCCCGGGGCGGCCACCGACACGATCTGCTCGCCCCGGACCCCGATGTCCCACTGGCCGACGCCCTGAGGCGTCACGACCTGCCCGCCGCGAATGATCAGGTCGAGCATGCTCCTCCTCCTAGCAATTCGGTGAGCTCCCTCAAATCCTTGAGCCGATCCAGCCGGTCGACGGCATCGACGACCTGTCGGGCTCGCCCGGCGCCGAGCGCCGGGGGAGCGAGCGTCATGAACTTGTCGATCCGCTCAGGGCGCGAGACCGGGTTGGCAGCATCGCCCCGGACCACGGTCGTCTCGCGCGTCAGCACCCGGCCGCTCTCAAGCGTGATCGACACGCGGGCGGTCGGCTGGTCGGCGTCGCGCATCGACATCGTCGCGTCCCCCCGCACCTCCACCCGCCGGGCGAGGTCGGCGATCCGCGGGTCCTGGCGGGCCGAGTCGAGGAAGGCCGCGACGTCGGTCGCGCCCGTCACCACCGCCGCCGCCACCGCATACGGGACCGAGAACTTCGCCGCCAGCATGTTGGCGGGGGCGGGGTTCGCCATCCGCGCCACGAACGGGACCGACGTGACGGTGATCCGGGCGATGGTCTCGGGAAGGACCCGCTCGGCGCGCGCGAGGGCCTGCACGGCGTCCAGCGCGGGATGGTTGTAGAGACAGCACGCGTGGAACTTGAAGTAGTTGCGCTCGATGCGGAACACCTGGGGGCGGTCATCCGTGCCGAGGTCCGCGACGGCGCTGGCGGCATCGAAGCCGTCGCCGAGGATCGTCCCATAGACGTCCGCCGGCCCGTCCGCGAGGCCGGTGTAGCCGCAGTCGAGGAGGTGCCCGGCGAGGATGCCCTGGAGCCCCGCGCGCCCCGGGTAGAGGTTCCGGATGGTCGCCCCTTCGAAGCAGGGAGTCCAGGAGTTCGCCGGGCTCATCGAGGCGGCCAGGTTCATCGTGCCGCGAATGGCGGGCTCGTCGCGGTCGAGGAGCCGGGCGACCGCCACCGCGGCCCCGATCGTTCCCCAGGTCCCATGAGAGTGAACGTTGGCCCGGATTCGGGTGGCGCCACCGAGGCGCGAGGTGATCTCGTAGCCGGCCACCAGACTTTCGATGAGCCGTCGGCCGTCGGCGCCGACCTCCTCGCCGACGGCGAGCGCCGCCGGGAGCACGTGAACCGCGGGGTGGCCGCCGCCGAAGCGGTTGCCCTCGTCCACCTCCAGCGAGACGCCGGCGGTGCCGTTGGCCAGCGCCGCCAGCATGGGCTCGGCCCGCCAGGGATGACCGATCAGGGTGGCGGTTCTCGGACCCGACCGGTCGGCCGCCAGCCGGGCGAGCCGCGCATTCTCCGGGAGCCGACTGCCGGCCAGAATCGCGCCGACCGTGTCGAGCGTGACGTCCTTGGCGGCGGCCACCGCCCCCTCGCTCAGATCGGCGAAGCGGGTTCGCCGGACCAACCGGGCGAGACGATCGAGATAGTCCGTGGCCGCGCTCGCTACCGAACCGCGCCGCCGATGGGCGGTACCGGACGGCCTCGGGAGAGATAACGCCCGTAGCCGGGCGCCTGTTCGAGCTTCCCCTGGTTCAGCAGCACGCGACCCCTGAGCAGCGTCATCCACGGCCGCCCGCGCACCTTCCATCCCTCGTACAGCGTGAAGCCCGCCATCCCATGATGGTCGGCCACGTTGATGGTGGTCTCGGGCTCGGGGTCGAGGATGAGCAGATCGGCGTCGGCGCCGACCTGGATCACGCCCTTCCGCGGATAGAGGCCGAAGATGCGGGCCGGGTTCTCTGCCAGCACCCGCGCCATCCAGGAAATCGGCAGCCCGCGTTTGACGACGCCTTCGCTGTACATCAGCGGGACCATCGTTTCCACCGACGGGCTCCCGAACGGGATCGGCTTACCCTCGGGGTCCACGAAGATGTTCTTCCACCCGGGCTCCTTGGCCGCCTTCGATCGCGGCGCGTGATCACTGCCGACGGTCGCGATGTAGCCCTGCGCCGTCCCCGCCCACAGAGCCTCGCGATCCGGGCCGTCGGCCCGGCGCAGCGGCGGTCCGATCTTGGCGAGGGGGCCCCAGCGCTCCATCTCCTGGTCGGTCAGGAGCAGGTACTGCGGGCAGGTCTCCGTCCACACGCGCCGGCCCTCGGCCTGGGCCTGCTTGATGCGCTCCAGGCCCAGGCGCGTGCTCAGGTGCACGACGTAGACGGGCGAGCCCGTCATCGCCCCGATCTTGATGGCCCGGTTGATGGCCTCCTCTTCGGCCCAGTCGGGACAGGTCGGCCCGAAGTGGCGAGGGTCCACGCGCCCCTCGGCGATCGCCTTGTTCTCCAGATAGTCCAGGACGTCGCCGTTCTCGCAGTGCAGTTGGGTCACCCCACCCTGGGCGGCGATGATCTCCATGGCCCGGCCGATGAAGTCGTCGGAACACATTCGCGGCGGGCGCTTCTTGTAGGTCATGAACATCTTGAAGGAGGTGACCCCCATCTGGAAGGCCTCGGCCAGACCATCCAGGATGTAGGGCTGGTTCATGAGGATGAAGTGGAAGCCGAAGTCGAGGACGGACTGCTGCCCGGTCTCATCTCGGAGGCGCTTGATGGCGTGCGGGAGCGTCTCCTGGGCCCGGTCGTCGTAGAGGCCGAACCCCAGCAGCGTGGTCAGGCCGGCATGGGCGGCGGCGATCGGGCCTCCCCGCCAGTCGTCGTGCTCGGGCCCCAGATGGATGTGACAGTCGATCGCCCCCGGCAGGACGTACTTGCCGCGGGCGTCGATGGAGCGCGCGGCCGGCGGCAAGGCGTCGGGCGGACCAATCGCCACGATCTTCTCGCCCCGGATCGCCACCGCCGCCTCATAGACGTCCGCGGCCGTCACGATCCGGCCGCCGTGCACGATCGTGTCGACCTCTAGCGTCGCGTGACCTGGCACGGCGACCCCCTCAGCGGATGTCGGTCCTGGCCTTCCACTTCACGAGCGTGGGATCCACTTCCTCCAGAAGCTTCGTGTAGAACAGGCCCTCGGCCGGGAACTTCTGCTTGATCCGGTCCAGCGAGTGCAGGAAGTCGACGAACTCGCCCATGCCACGGTAGATCTTGTCGTTGATCTCCATGGAGTAGATGTTGAGAGCCATGATGTCGCGGGCGAGCCCTTCCTCCATCTTCATCTCTTTGGCCACGATCTTCACGGCGGCCTCGCGATTCGTGTTCAGCGTGTCGGTCGCCTTCTTCAGCGCGCGGAGGATCGCCTTCAGCGTGTTCGGACTCTCCTTCAGCATCTTGCCGCTCACCACGACCCCGGCGTGCACGCGGAGCCAGTCGACCTGGCCTTCCTTGCCCGGGATGAAGCTCCGGTTGCCGGTGAAGTACACCTGGCCGCCGGCCTGCTTCACGGCGTTGAACACCCACGGCGCCCAGGCGGCCATGGCGTCGATGTCGCCTTTGGCCAGCGCCGTGATCGCGTCGGGCGGCGACAGGTTCACGAACTGGAGCTTGGCGAAGTCCACGCCGGTGTCCCGGGCCATGGCCTGGATCGCCATGGTCACCGACGCCCCCTTCGGCATCCCGATCTTGACCTTCTCCAGATCCTTGGGCGAGCGCACGAGCTCCTGACCCTTCTTGCCCAGGACGACTTGCTGGGTGCCGGCGATGTCGCTTTGCGGCGCGATGTTGTAGATGGCCTGCCCGGCCGCGGCGATCGGAACCACCATCGTCGCGGTGGCGGTGCCGAGATGGACGTTGCCGGCGCCCCACATCGAGGGGAGATCGGTGCCCGCGATGTACCAGCGCGGGTTGACCTTGACGCCTTCGGCCTTGAAATAGCCCAGCTGCTCGGCCACCGCGAACTGGGAGGACATCTGAGGATCGCGCACGAGCCAGGCGTCGACCTCGGTGACCTCGAGCTTGGCCTGGGCGGAAGTATCACCGGCTCCCGCGAGGCTGACCAGCAACGCCAGGAGGACGATCAAGAGTCGCATCGGTTGGCTCCTTTCGAGCAGTGCGTGTCGCACGTCAGGTCGCCGCCCGCCAGCGCAGCAACCGCCGTTCGGCCGCCAGCAGCAGCGCATTGATCAGAGATCCGAGGAGCCCCAGAACCAGGGCCCCCATGACGATCTGGGCGGGATTGAAAAATGTCCGCCCTTCCATGATCAAGTAACCGAGGCCGGCGTCGGCGCCCATGAACTCGGCGCCCACGATCACGAACAGCGCCAGCCCGAAACCGACCCGAAGCGCGACGATGATGCCCGGCAACGAGGCGGGGAGCACCACGCGCCGGATCAGGTCCAGGCGGGAGGCCCCCAGGCTGGCGGCCGCCCGCAGTAGCATAGTGTCCACCCGGAGGACGGTGGCGGCGACCGCCACGAACATCGGGAAGAAGGTCGTGTACCCGATGAAGGCGACTTTGGAAGCCTCGCCGAGACCGAACCATACCAGGAACATGGGCAGGAAGGCGAGCGGCGGGATCGGCCGCACGAACTCGATCACCGGCTCCAGGACGAGCCGGAGCGGCACGCAGATTCCGGCCAGGACGCCGAGTCCGATGGCCGCCAGCGCGGCCAGCCCATACCCTTCGGCCACGCGACCCAGAGAGGTGAGGAGGTGCCGGTGCAGCTGGCCATCGCGCGCGGTCTCCACCGCGACGCTGAGCACCTCCACCGGCGTGGGCAGCAGCACCGGGTTCACGACCGACACCACCGCGTTCCCGTAGGCGACCGCGGCCCAGGCGGCCAGCACCGCCAGGAGGGCCGCGGCGCGCGTCGCCCCCGCCTTCATTCGTGGACCTTGGCGACTTCTTCTTTGACCAGACGGGTGATCTCACTCTCGTACTGGGTGAACTCCGGAGCGAACCGGTCGCGGATCTCGGGCAGCTTGATCTGGAACACCTGCTTGATGCGTCCCGGCGCCGACGTCATCACGACGACGCGGTCGGCCAGGTACACGGCCTCGCGAATCGAGTGGGTGACGAACACGATGGTCTTGTGCTCCACGCGCTGGATGCGCGACAGCTCGTCTTGCAGCACCTCGCGCGTCTGGGCGTCGAGGGCCCCGAACGGCTCGTCCATCAGGATGATCGCGGGGCTGTTGGCGAGCGCCCGCGCGATCGCCACCCGCTGCTTCATCCCGCCGGAGAGCTGAAGGGGAAACTTGGCGGCGTGGGCGCCGAGACCGACCAGATCCAGGTAGCGCGTCACGATCCGTCGCCGCTCCGCCGACGGCACATCCTTCAGCGCCAGCCCGAACTCGACGTTGCCCGCCACCGTGAGCCAGGGAAACAGGACGTACTCCTGGAAGACGACGCCCCGATCCGCCCCGGGGCCGGCGATGGGTCGGCCGTCGACCAGCACCGTCCCCCCGGTCGGCTGAACGAACCCGGCCACGATGTTGAGCAGGGTGGATTTGCCGCAACCGGAGGGACCGAGGACGCAGAGAAACTCGCGCTCGGCCACCTCGAGCTCGATGTCGACGAGGGCTGGAGCCTGGCGACCCTCCAGCGCGAACGCCTTGCTCACCCGCTGGATGTGGATCTTGGCCTGACCCGGGATCATGGCTCAGCCGGGGTTCTGCCAGCGAAGCAGGCGCCGCTCGAGGAGCCTGAGCGCCTCATTGCCGGCCCAACCCAGCAGGCCCAGCACGATCGCCGCTCCCAGCATCTGGGGGACCAGGAAGAAGTTGCGCCCGTCGTTGATCAGAAAGCCCAGGCCGTGCTCGGCGCCGATGAACTCCGAGATGACGATCACGAAAAACGACAGCGCCACCCCCAGCCGGACACCCGTCAAGACCTCGGGCAGCGCCGCCGGCAGGATCACGCGGAGGAAGAGCTGGGCGGGGCCCGCCCCCAGGCTCTGGGCGGCACGCAGGAGCAGGGGATCGATCTGCCGGACCGCGTGGACCGTGGTCAGGAACATCGGAAAGAAGGTCGCGTAGGTGATGAACCCGATCTTCGAGCCCTCGCCGATGCCGACCCAGACGATGAAGAGCGGCAGGACCGCCAGCGGAGGGATCGGACGTAGAAGCTCGACGACCGGCTCGAGGAGATTGCGTGCCACGCGGAAGTACCCGGCCGGGAGACCGAGCCCCAGGGCCAGGACCGCACCCGTGCCGAACCCGACGGCGACCCGCTCGAGCGTGGAGGCGATGTGCACCCAGAGCTGCCCCTTGGCCCCGAGCTCGATCACGGCCCCCAGGACCATCCAGGGTCCGGGGAGGAAGATCGGGTTGAAGAGCTCGAGCAGCACGACCAGCCCGGAGACCAGGCTCCAGAGCGTGAGGGCCACCAGCACGGAACCGAGCCGGAGCGTCAGCGCACGCCGGCGCGGGAGCGCGGATCCGCGAAGACCCCACTCCATCAACTCGGGCACGCTGCTGACGATCGAGCCAACGGCCAAGTGCGCGACTCCCGGCGGCGCTATCGAGCCGGCGTGGCTGCGTCCCGCGGGCATCAGACCGACCCGACAGAATCGAGCGGAAGTCTAGGCGTGCCGGAAGCGGGCTGTCAAGGCAACTACCTCTCCCACGTCTTGCGCGCCCGGGTCCCCGCGAGTAGCCTCGGGACGTGACCGAAGCGAGACGCCGAGGATGGCTCGGATCCGGCGCGGCCGTCGCCGGCGTCCTCGCGCTCGCGGCGACGGCCTGGGGCGATGTTGGACACGCCCACGGACCGGACGAGAGCGCGCCGGTACCGGGCGCCGTCTGGCTCCTCGGCATCGCACTCACGATCCTGGTCGTCGTCCTGGTCGTCTGGCAAGGGCGCCGCGGCGGCGAGTACCTGCGCCGCGTCCGCGGATTCAGCCGCAACGCGCGCCTCCTCATTCTAAGATCGCCGTTCAGCGGGCTCTCGGTGAGCATCTGGCGGCTGCTCTTTTACCTCTACCTGCTCGCCGCCGGGCATGACACGCTCTTCGTCGCCCAGCTCGCCTCGATCAACTGGATCGCCCACGGCCTCTCCGTCATCCCGTCGGGAATCCTCTCGGACCTCTTCGGGCGCCGCCGCGTCTTTTTGGTCTCCTATGCCGGGAACATCCTGGGCACGGCCGGGCTCATCCTCGTCCACGACCCCCTGGCGCTGCTCGTGCTGGCCGCCGTCCAGGGAGCGTTGGAGGGCGGCCACGCGATCGTCGGCCCGCCGTTCATGGTCGAGCAGAGCCGGCCCGCGGAGCGCGTGCACCTGTTCAGCATCGGCGGCTTCCTGACGGTCGGCGCCGCCAGCCTGGGCAATCTCCTGGCGGGCCTGCTCCCGGTGGCGTTCGGCTCGCTCCTCGGGCTCGGGACCGAGCACGCCGGGGCCCTGCGGGCGAGCCTCTTCTGCGTCCTTCCCGTGATGCTGCTCTCGGCGCTCCCGATCTACCTGATCGACGAGCGGTGGCAGCCGATCGACATCCGACGATGGTGGAAGAGCCTGGAGAGCTACGGGAGCATCGGCATGCTCGCGCTGACCGAGGGCGGGGCCGGGCTCGCGCTGGGGATGACCGCCCCCTTCTTCAACGTCTTCTTCGCCCGCCAGCTCCACGCGTCGACCGCCGCCATCGGAGTGATCTTTGGAGTCGGGTCGATCCTCACCGCGTTCGCGACGCTGCTGGCCCCGCTCGTCGTCCGGCGGCTCGGCCGCGTCCGCACGGTGGCGTTCCTGAAATTCCTCGGCGCGCCGTTCCTCGTGCTGATGGGTCTGGCCCCCGGCCTGGTGACGGCGGGGATCCTCTACGTCCTGGCCATCATCCTCATCGGGGGGGTGTTCCCCAACAAGGCGCTGACCGACCCGGTCTACAGCCTGTTCTCGATGGAGGCCGTCAAGGAGCGCGAGCGGGGGACGACGAACGGCATCATGCACGCCTTCAGCGAGTTCCCGATGGGCGTGGGGGCGTGGATCGCCGGTCCCTTCATGGCCGCCGGCAACTGGGCGCTGCCATACTACCTGGCGGGCGCGGTCTACGGGCTGGCCTTCCTGGCCTTTTACGCGTACTTCTCACGCTTCGAGTCGGCCCGCGCCGTCGCCCCGGAGTCCGTCTCCGCCTGACCTCGGGGGGACGGGCGTCAGAGCCCGGCTTCCATACCGAGCCAGACGAAGAGTTGGCCGGAAGGGAAGGGGACGCCGAGCGCCTTTTCGAAGAGTCCATACACGAAGGCGGAGCCGGAGACGCACAGCAGAATGCTGAGCGGCCATCGCTCGCGGGCGGCCACTTTGAGATAGAGGAGCGTCATGAGCAGCGTGGCCAGAGAGAAGCCGAGGAGCCAGATCGCCACCCAGAAGCCGGCGATCCAGGCGCAGATCTCGACGCTGCGGCGCGCCGCCACCCCGGGCGGTACGTCGGGCGTCGATTCACCGGCGGTCTCCGGCGCCGGCGCGGCCCGACGACCGGTGAGGTCACGCGCCAGTTGGGCGATGGCCAGCGCGAGGCCGGGGATGCCGACGGCCCACGGAAAGAGTCCCGCGCGCACCCCGAAGCTCCGGCTCTGCCAGAGCGCCCACGCGAACAGGATCACGATCAGAAGGCTGAACGCCGTCGTCCCGTCGAGCCGGAACCCCCGAAGCTCACGCTGCCGTCTGGCTTCCCGCTCGACTGCCGCCGCGGCCGGTGATCTCGCACGCCGGCGGGCGCTCACGAACGGCGCCAGGAGACCGACCACGATGACCGCGAGCAGCACCAGCACGCCGGGGCGGACGAGCCAGCCGAGGCCGTAGTTGTCGGTGGAGAGGAAGAGCTTGTTCTCGGCGAGGGGACCCAGCACCAGGCCGAGCAGGAACGCCGGGCGCGGCCAGCCCAGCCGGGCCATCACCCAGCCGAGGGCGCCGAACACCAGCACGACGAGCACGTCCGCGAAGACGTTCTTCTCGGCGAACGCGCCGACGGCGATCAGCATCAGGATGAATGGAATGAGCAGCGCCCCGCGGATCTGGGTGATCTTGACGAGCTGCCGGAGAAACAGGAAGCACATCGCGACGGTGATGATGTTGGAGACCACGATGGTCCAGACCATCGAGAAGGTCACCGCCAGGTGCCCCTTGGGCGCGGGCATGAGCATCCCCGGCCCCGGGACGAGGCCCTGGATCAGGAAGGCGCCCATGAGGATCGCCATGGTGACGCTGGCGGGGACGCCGAAGGCGACGGTGGTGACGAGGCTGCCGCCGAGCGTGGAGTTGTTCGCGGCGCCCGGCCCCAGCACGCCTTCGACGGCGCCCCGGCCGAACCGCTCCTTGTCCGGCGAGCTCTGGACTGCGTGGGCGTAGGCGAGCCACTGGGTGGTGGCGGCCCCCATGCCGGGGATGATGGCGATGAAGGTGCCGATGGCGCTGCAGCGGAGGACCAGGAGCCAGTGGTGGAAGGTGTCGCGCACGCCCTGCCAGACGCCGCCGAGCCGGCCGACGTCCAACTTGGCGATGCTCGAGCCCTGGACCGCGAGATCGATGACCTCGGGGATCGCAAAGAAGCCGATCGTCACCGGCACCAGGCCGATCCCGTCCCAGAGGAAGAGCTGGCCGAAGGTGTAGCGCTGGATCCCCGAGACCGGGTCGAGCCCGATCGTGGCGAACCAGAGCCCGAGGCCCCCGGCCACGAGCCCCTTCAACAGCGCCTGGCCGCTGAGCGCGGCCACGAAGGTGATGCCGAGGAGGGCCAGCATGAAGAACTCGGGAGAGCCGAAGGTCAACACCAGCGGGCGCACGACCGGGATGGTCAGCGCCAGCACGAAGGCGCCGAAAACGGCGCCGAAGAGCGAGCTCATGATCGCCGCCCCCAGCGCCCGCCCGGCCTCGCCGTTCTTGGCCATCGGATGGCCGTCGACGATCGTGGAGGCGGTCGTCGGCTCCCCGGGGATGCCGAAGAGGATCGAGGTGATGTCGCCGGTCGTGTTGGTGACCGCCGCCATCCCGAGGAGGAAGGCGAAGGCCTCCACCGGCGTCATCTTGAAGATGAACGGCAGCATCAGGGCCAGGGTCGTCGGCCCGCCGAGACCGGGGAGGATGCCGACGACGAAGCCGATGGCGATGCCGACGAGCATGAGACCGAAGGCGGGCCAGGTGAAGACCTGGACCAGGCCGGCGGCGAACGCGTCGGCGAACTCGACTATTTCAGGATTCCCTTGAGTTTCGCGGCGACGGCCGGGTTCCTGGCACCGCTCATTCGAGGAGGATGGTCCTGAGCTTGGCGATCATAGCGGGGTCGAGCTTGAAGAGGCCCGCCACCGTCCGCTCGATCTCTTCCCCGGCGACCGGATCGATCTCCAGCTTGGCCTTCTCAGCCTCGGCCAGCAATGCGGGGTCGCGGAGCGTCTCCTGGAACGCCTTCCTCAAGATCTGCACGCGGTCCTTCGGCGTCCCCGGCGGCAGCGTGTAGGTCCGGACGAGCACGCTGTCGTTGTGGATGGCCGCCTCGAGCAGGCGGCGCGCCTCCTCGGTCTTGGCGAAGTTGATCGCGAGGGGGACGTTCGGCAGCTCACGATGCGGCTTGGGCGCGACCTGGAGCACGACCTGCACCTCGCCGGCGTCCAGTCCCTTCCGCCAAGTGGCCTGCAGCGAGCCCCAGCCCCAGCACGCCCCCGCGACCTCGCCGCCCTCGGCGGCGAGCCGGATCTCCGCCGTGCCTTTGTAGCCGGTGACGATCTGGATCGGCAAGCCGAGGCTGGCCTTGATCGCTCGCGTCACGTTGTCGGGGTTGGACGAGCCCGGGGAGACGCCGCCCATTTTCACCGGCGTTCCCGCCGCCATCCACTTCTCGACGCTCGTGATCCCGCTGGCCTTGGTCAGCGCACAGACCGGGTGCTCGTTCACCGGCGCGCCGATGTATTCGAACTTCCGCGCGTCGAACTCGATGCCCTGCTGGCCGAGGACCTGGCCGAGGAGCACCCCGCCGATGAAGTGGCCGATGGTGAGCCCGTCCGGCTTGGCGATCTTGTAGAGGTAGTTGGCGGAGATCCGGCTACCCGCCCCCGGCATGTTCTCGACGATGATCGTCGGGTTGCCCGGGATGTGCCTGGTCATGTGCCGGGCGATCGTCCGCGAGTAGGTGTCGAAGCCCCCGCCCGCCGTGAAGCCGACGACGATGCGCACGGTCTTGCCCTTGTAGAACGGCTCCTGAGCCGCAGCCACGAGTCCGGTCACGATGACGAGCCCGATCACCGCCGCCCCCACCCATCGCGCGGACCTGCCTCTCCATCTCCTCATCGCTCTCCTCCCGGGCCGGACTCCCACCGGCCCGCCATTATAGCGAGGCGCGCACCCCAAAGCGGCCCGTAGATCCTTCTTGACCATTCGCCTGGACGACGATCTTCTCGAGTGGTTCCGCGACCAGGTAGATGCGGCGGGCGGAGGCAACTACCAGACATTGATTAACCCCGATCCGAAATTCTTTTGGCGAGGAATGTGCGGAAACGCGGCGTCGGTAGCGGCCGTGGCCAGCGTGGGTACGTGCGCACCCACGTCCTCTCTAAGAGACGCTGGCTGCGGTCGAACCATCTCCTGAACACCGCCCATGTTCGCGGCCATGTGCCGCTTTGACCTGCGAGCTTACTTCGGATCGGGGTTAATACGGCTCTCCGGGAGTACGTGGAGCAGCGTCGCGAATCGATCGAGGCGACGGTGCGGCGTGTTGTGCGCGAGGAATTCGCAAAGCATCGGACGGCGACGAAGAAGATCCGGAAGAGCGGTTGAGGAGCGCCCGCCACACGCGCTCGGGCGTCATCGGCAGGTCGGTGATCCTGACGCCGATCGCGTGGGCGATGGCGTTGGCGATGGCGGGGGCGGTCGGGATGAGGCCGCTCTCGCCGATCCCCTTGGCCCCGTAGGGGCCCGGCCCGTCGCCGTTCTCGACCAGCAGGCTCCGGTATTCCCCCGGCAGGTCGCTCATCACCGGCACGCGGTAATCGATGAGCGAGGGGTTCAGGAGCTGCCCGCCATCGTAAACCATCTGCTCGAAGAAGGTGTGGCCGATGCCCATCATTGCCGCGCCCTCCTCCTGGGCCTCACACTCCCGCGGGTTGATGGCCGTGCCGATGTCGGCGACGGAAACGTACCGGAGCAGCGTCACGCGGCCCGTCTCCTCGTCGACCTCCACCTCGGTCGCCGCCAGGCCGACCTCCCAGAAGGGGGCCTCGCCGCCGAGCGGGGCGTGGCCGCGCTCGCCGCGATAGGTCCCGCGGCCGAGCAGCTCGCCCCCGGTGCCGAAGTGGGCGGCCACGGCCTCCGCGTAGGACCGCTCGCCCTTCGCAGAGACGATCTTGCCGTCCCGGAGCGTCACCGCGCTCGCCTCGCTCCCGAGCTGGCGGCCGCCGAGGGCCAGGAGCTGGTCGCGCACGTCGCGCGCCGCCCGGAGCACCGCCAGCCCCATCAGCGTGGTCGACCGGCTTGCGCTGGTCGCCTGGTCGTACGGAGTCATGCCGACCTCGGAGCGCGCGATGCGCACGCGATCGAGCGGGAGCGCGAGCTCCTGGGCCACGATCTGGGAGAGCGTCGTCCGGGCGCCCTGGCCGATCTCGACCGTCGCGGTGAGAAGGGTCGCGCTCCCGTCGGCGTGCAGCCTGACGATGGCGCTGGAGACCGAGGGGGCGAGCGGCGCCTTGATCGTGCACGCGAGGCCCTTGCCCCGCCGCGGTCCCGCCGCGGGCGCGTTCCAGCCAATGGCGGCGGCGGCCTTCCTGAGGCCTTCCGCGTAGTCGCAGTCGACGGGCAGGTCGCCTTCCATGAACGTCTCACCGCGCTCGAGCACGTTTTTCAGGCGAAGCTCGAGCGAATCGATCCCCAACCGCTCCGCGATCACGTCCATCTGCGACTCGTAGGCCCAGGCGAGCTGCGGCACGCCGTAGCCGCGGAAGGCGACGCTCACCACCGTGTTGGTGTAGACGCCGAAGGCCTTGATCCTGAGATTCGGAATGCGATACGGCCCGGCCGCGGTGTAGGCCGACTTCTGCACGACGCGCGGCCCCACGTCGGCGTAGGCGCCGAGCTGGTAGTGGATCTGGCAGTCGCGCGCGACGAGCGTGCCGTCGCGCCTGACGCCGGTCTTGAGGCGATAGCTCACGGCAGCGCGCCGGACGGTCTTGAACGCCTCCTCGACGGTGAGGGCCAGGCGCACCGGGCGCTTCACGTAGCTGGCCAGCGCGATCGTTAGCGGCTCGATCTTGGTGTAGGACTTGTTGCCGTAGGCGCCGCCCAGATACGGCACGATCACCTGCACCCGGGCCAGCGGCAGCCCGAACATCTCCGCCAGCTCCTTGCGGACCGGGAACGGGTGCTGGGTGGAGGCCCACACGGTGATTCCGCCCGGATCGACGCGCGCGATCGCGCAGTGGGGCTCGAGCGAGTAGTGGTGAACCATCGGGAACGTGAACGTTTGCGCCACCACCAGGTCGGCCTCGGCGAAGCCGCGGTCGACGTCGCCCCGCCCGTAGCTCCACTGATGGCAGATGTTCGTCCCCGGAATCGGCTTGAGCGACGCGAGATCGCGGAAGTGCGTGGCGGGGCGCGGTCGCTCGTGGAGCACGGGCGCTGTCGGCGCCAGGGCCGCATCGAGCGTGTCAACGAAGGGAAGCTCGGAATAGTCGACGCTGATCAGCGTGCAGGCCGCCTCGGCGTGAGCCGCCGTGTCGGCCACCACGGCCACGACCGGCTCGCCGGCGTGCCGGATGACGCCGTCGGCCAGCATCGGCTGGTCCTTGAACGCGGGACCATAGTAGAGGTCCTTCACCGGGAGGTCGGCGGCGGTGAGGACCGCGATCACTCCCGGCGCCCGCCGGGCGCGCGACGTGTCGACACCGAGAATCCTCGCGTGAGGAACCGGGCTCCGCCAGAGCTTGGCGTGGACCATCCCGGGGACGACCACGTCGCTGATGAAGCGGGCCCGCCCGGTGGCCTTCTCCGGAGTGTCGACGCGCCTGGCCGCGGTGCCGATCATCTCAACGTCGGGGGGAGCGAGCGCCGGATCGATTGCCCGAAGGGGGCAACGCCCCCCTCGCGCTCCCCCGGCCCGACACCCCCCACCGGTCGACCGCGTGCCGATTTCTTCACGGATTCTCGACCCGCCCGGCGGCGCGTAGCGCCCGCCAGACCCGCTCCGGCGTCATCGGCAGCTCCGTCAGGCGCACGCCCGTCGCCCGCGCCAGTGCGTTGCCGATGGCCGGGGCCGCGCAGAACGTCCCGCCCTCGCCCACGCCCTTGGCGCCGAAGGGGCCGGGGCCGTCGGCGTTCTCGATCAGGAGCGAGTCCAACTCCCCGGGCAGATCGGTGAACGCCGGGACGCGATAATCGATCAGCCCCGGGTTCAGGAGCTGGCCGCGCTCGCTCACGCGCGACTCGAAGAGCGCGGGGCCGATGCCCTGCATCGCGGCGCCCTCGTCCTGCGCCGCGCACTCGCGCGGGTTGATGGCCTGGCCCACGTCGGCGGCCGAGACGTACTTCACGACCTTCACCGCGCCGGTCTCGGGATCGACCTCGATCTCCGCCGCGCCCATGCCGGTCTCCCAGAACACCGTGGCGCCGCCGAGGGTCCCCGACCACTTGCCGGGGACGAACGATCCGACGCCGGTCACTTCGCCGCCGACGAGACCGTAGTGGCCGCTGATGACCTCGGCCACGGTGAGCCTGCGGTCGCCGTGCGTGATGGTCCCGTCGCCGACCGCCAGCGCCGAGGCATCGGTGTCGAGCAGCTTCGCCGCCAGGGCCAGGAGCTGCTCCCGCGCGTCCCTGGCGGCCGCCTCTACCGCGAGCCCCATCACCGTCGTCGAGCGGCTCGCGCTCGTCCCGTGGTCGTAGGGCGTGATCGAAGTGTCGGGCGGGACCACCACGACCGTCTCGAAGGGGACGCCGAGCGTCTCGGCGACGACCTGGGCCAGCGCCGTCCGCGCGCCCTGCCCGACCTCGACGCTGCCGGCCAGCAGGGCCACGCTGCCATCGGCGTTGATGCGGACGACGGCGGTGGACACGGTGTGCGTCCCACCGCCGTCCTTCATCGCGCACGCCAGCCCGCGGCCGCGGCCGCGCGCGAGCGGCGCGCTCCAGCCGACGGCGCGCGCCGTCTGCTCGAGGCCCTCGGCCATGTCGCCGTCCATCGGCGTGTCGCCCGCCACGTACTCCTCGCCGCGCTTGAGAAGATTCTTCCGGCGGAGCGCGAGCGGGTCGATGTCGAGTCGCTCGGCGATCACGTCCATCTGGGACTCGCAGGCCCACGTGACCTGGGGCACCCCGTAGCCACGATAGGCGCCGGCGGGGACGTTGTTGGTGTAGACACACTTCGAGTCGATCCGGAGACTGGGGATCCGGTAGGGTCCCGGCGCGCGGTACCCGGTCTTGGTCGCTACGCGAGGCCCGATGTCGGCGTAAGCCCCGGTATCGAGCACGACCTCGCACTGTCGGGCGAGCAGCGTGCCGTCGCGCCCGACCGCCGTCCGAAGGCGCACGGTGACCGCGTGGCGCGTGATCGTCCGGGCGCTCTCCTCCAGCGAAAGGGCGAGGCGAACCGGTTTGCGCACCTTCGTGGCGAGAGCGGCGACCAGCGGCTCGATCTTGGTGTAGCACTTGCCGCCGAAGGCGCCCCCGACGAGCGGGACGACGACCTGCACGGCGGCCAGCGGCAGGTCGAAGATCTCCGCCAGGTCCTTCCGCACCGGGAACGGATGCTGGGTGCCGGCCCAGACGGTGAGGCCGTCGGCGTCCACCCGCGCGACGGCGCAGTGGGCCTCCAGCGCATGGTGGGAGAGCGCGGGATAGCGGTAGACGTCCTCGACGACCAGATCCGCCTCGCCAAACGCCCGCGCGAGGTCACCCCGCTCGTACTCGAAGTGCTGGCAGATGTTGGTCCCGGGCACGGGCCGAAGCCCGCTGAGGTCGCGGAAGTGGCCGGCGCGGTCGAGCTTCGGGTGGATCAGGGGCGCGCCGGGCGCCAGCGCCTCCTCGGCGCTCGTCGCCGCCGGCCGCTCGTCGTATCTCACGTCGACGTGCGCGAGCGCGGCCTCGGCGTGGGCCTCGCTGTCGGCGACGACGGCCACCACGGGCTCGCCCGCGTAGCGGATGACCTCGTGGGCGAGGATGGGCTGGTCCCGGTAGGCGGGGCCGTAGTAGAGCCGCTTCACGGGAAGGTCGGCGACGGTCAGCACCGCGAGGACGCCAGAAACCGCCGCCGCGCGTTCCGTCTCCACCCGGATGATCCGGGCATGGGCCACGGGACTGCGCCAGAGCTTCGCGTGCGCCATCCCCGGCAGCACGAGGTCCGAGACGTAGCGCGCCGCGCCCGTCACCTTGTCACGAGCGTCGAGGCGCGGGACGGAGCGCCCCACGACGGTCAGCCGATCAGCGGCCATCGGTCCCCTTGGTGCCGCCGTTCCCCTTGGCACCGTCGTTCCCCTTGGCACCGTCGTTCCCCTTGGCGCCGCCGTTCCCCTTGGCGCCGCCGCTCATCCGGCGCGAGGCGTCGAGGATCGCCTCCAGGATCCGCTTGTAGCCGGTGCACCGGCAGATGTTCCCCCGCATGTAGTGCTTGACCTCGTCCGCCGTCGGCCGCGGGTTCTCACCGAGCAAGGCCACCGTGGCCATGATCATGCCCGGCGTGCAGAAGCCGCACTGCAGCGCGCCGTGCTCGACGAACGCCTCCTGCACCGGATGCAGCTCGTCGCCGCGGGCCAGGCCTTCGATCGTGCGCAGGCTCTTGCCGCGGGCCTCGAACGCGAGAACCGTGCAGGCGCTCACGGGACGGTCGTCCAGCAGCACGGTGCAGGCGCCGCAGACCTGGACGTCGCACGACTTCTTCACCCCGAGCAGCCCGAGGCGGTCGCGCAGGCACTCGATCAACGTTTCCCACGCCGGGACGGTCAGCTCGTGCTTCTCGCCGTTGACGACCACGGTCATCGGGATCTCTCTCATCGCCCCGCCCTCCCGTCGACGGCCGCCAGGGCTTGCTCCCAGGCACGGCGGAGGAGCACGCCGACCAGATGCTCCTTGTACTCGGCCGAGCCGTGGAGATCGGTGATGGCCTCGGCGGCCCGGGCGGCGATCTGCCCCGCCTCGGGGAGCGCGGCGACGCTCTCGGCGATGGCCTTGCCCTTGAGGACGGCTTCCGCTTCGCGCATCCGGCGGGGGACCGGTCCCACGGAGCCGACGGCGATCCGGGCGTCGGCCACGCGGCCATCGTCGAGCGTCACGGCGACGCCGACGCCCACCGAGGGCCGCTCGAGAAAGCCGAACTTGAGATACGCGGCCGCGGAGTGCTCCGGCAGGGGCGGGACCACGATCTCGGTCAGGAGCTCGTCGCCCTCCAGGCACGTCTCGAAGGGGCCGACGAAGAGCTGCTCGAGCAGGATCGTGCGCCCGCCGCCCTTCTTCTCGATGCGGACGGTGGCATCGAACACTTGAAGCAGCGCCCCCGGGTCGGCGTGAGGCTCGGCGAAGCACAGGTTGCCGCCGAGCGTCCCCACCTCGCGCACGCGGACGTTGGCCACGTCGGTTTCCATGCGGGCCACGGCGGGGAAACGCTCGCGCACGATCGGGTCACGTTCCAGAACGCGATGGGGCGTGGCCGCCCCGATCCTGAGCGCGCCGCCGTCGAGACGAACGCCGGCCAGGCCCGGGATGGTCTTCACGTTCACCAGGTGATCGTAGTGGATCAGGCCCTCCTTCATGGCCAGGATCAGCTCGGTGCCGCCCGCGTAGATCCGCGCCGCGTCCCCGTGACGGGCGAGCAGCACCGAGGCTTCCGCCACGGACGTCGGCTCGCAGAGCTCGAACGATCTCAGCATTGACCGATCTGGGGGAAGGCAAGGCGTCGCGGCTGTTGGGCGAGGGGGGCGACGCCCCCCTCGCACTCCCCCGGCCCCAGGCCCCCCCACCGCCTCGTGTTCATCATCGCTTGCCCTCACTCTCCAGTTGCGCTCGCACCGCGGCGGCGAAGCGGTCCACGATGTCGGTGCCCTTCCTCACGATGACGCTGTGGCCCAGCGTCCCCAGCTTGCCGAGGACGCTGATGTCGGCCGCGAGCTTCAGCGTGGTGCCGTCCCCGGCGGCTGTCAGGGCCACCTCGAGGTCCACCTTGACGAGGCCGTCGACCGCCGCGTCGCGCCCGCCCGCGCGGGCCCGCAGGCGCTCGGGCGCCTGGACCTCGAGCACCTCGATCTCCAGGGGGAACTGCACCTTGAACGGCCCCACCTTCTCGCCGACGACGGCGGCGTAACGCCTGCCCTCCTCGACCGTCCGGACCTCTTTCGCCCCCGGGATGCAGGCGGCCAGCCGCGGCACGTCCCAGAGAAAGTCCCACACCGCCTGCCGCGGCGCCTCGATCCTGACCTCGCGCTCGACTTTCAGGCCGCGCCTCCCGTTCTTCGATGGCGCCACTCGGGCGCCCCATGCTAGGGTAGGCAGCCCGAAGCGTCAAGGAGACGGAGGCCTATGGGCAAGCTCACCCTCACGCTCGCGTTGGGCGACTACGACCGCACCCTCGCCCTCAAGACCGGGCTCGTCCGACCGGAGGGCGTCGAGCTGAACATCCTGACCCTCGGCCCCGAGGAGACCTTCTACCGCATGGGCCGGTTCCGCGAGTTCGACGTCTCGGAGTTCTCGCTCTCGACCTACACGATCCGGCGCGGGCGGGGCGAGCCGCTCATCGCGATTCCCGTCTTCCCCTCGCTGATGTTCCGCCACTCGGCCATCTTCGTCCGCGACAGCGCCGGCATCCGCGAGCCCAAGGACCTCCGCGGCAAGCGCGTGGGGGTGCCGAAGTACCACATGACGGCGGCGGTCTGGATCCGCGGGATCCTCGAGGACGAGTACGGCCTGGCGCCGAAGGAGATGCTGTGGTTCGAGGGCGGCGAGGGGGCCAAGGTCAAGGAAGTGGACGTGACGCTGCCGCCGGAGATCAAGCTCGAACACGTCCCGGGCGACCGGAACCTCGGCGACATGGTCGCCGGGGGTGAGCTCGACGCCTTCATCGGCGCCCGGCGGCCCGCCGCCTTCGGCAAGGGCGTGAGCCGCCTCTTCCCCGACTTCCGCAAGGTCGAGCGCGCCTACTACGAGAAGACCGGGATCTTCCCCATCATGCACACCGTCGTGCTGAAGGAAGAGCTCGTGCAGCAGCACCCGTGGCTGCCGCGGAGCCTCTACACCGCTTTCGCCGAGGCCAAGCAGCACGCCTACCGGCGCCTCCACGACACCGCCGCGCTCCTGACCTCGCTCCCCTGGCAGGTCGCCGAGGCCGAGGAGACGCGGGCCCTCATGGGCGACGACCCCTTCCCCTACGGCATCGCGCGCAACCGCACGACTGTGGAGACCCTCGCCGGCTACACCTTCCGCCAGGGTCTCGCCCCCCGCCGCCTCACCCTCCCGGAGATGTTCGTCGAGTCGATGCTGGACACGTAGGCGCTTTCGATTCGGCGACACCTTGGTGGCCCGTTCGGCGGGGAACTATGATGACGTCGCGGCGCTGAAAGCTGGCCGCGCCAATTTCCTCACCGTGTATGGACGCCTCGACATTGACTGGTTGAGGACCGGCTGATTCAATAGTCGGACGGAGGCGGATTTGGACTTCACCGACTGGATCCTCACCGGGATACTTGTGCTCGTGATCGCCATAACGATCGGGGGGTTCGTGGCGATGGCCCGGATCCTCCGCAAGGACGAAGCGATCGACGCGGCCACCTTCCTCGCCCTCCGGGAGCTGCGCGAGAGGTTCGAGCGGACCAAGTAGCCGGCCTTGCGACGCGGCTCCCCGCCGCGATACCCTTGGCGCGCCCCAAGCTGGAAGGCGCCCCTCACGGAGGCCAACGATGAAGCCGACCGATCCCCTACCCGCCATCGTCCCGGAAACGCCCGTGCCCTCGGCCTCCCGCACCGAGCTGTGGGGGAGCGACGCGGTCGCCCGCATGCTGCAGCGGCTCGACGTCCCCTACGTCGCGCTGGTCCCGGGGGCGAGCTTCCGGGGCCTCCACGACAGCCTCGTGAACGACCTCGGCAACCGGCGACCGCAGATGCTGACCTGCATCCACGAGGAGAGCGCCATCGCCATCGCTCACGGCTACGCCAAGGCCAGCGGGCGCATGATGGGCGCCGTCCTGCACTCCAACGTCGGCCTGCTGCACGCGAGCATGGCCATCTTCAACGCGTGGTGCGACCGCATGCCGATGCTGATCCTGGGCGCGACGGGGCCGTGGGACGCGGCCAAGCGCCGGCCGTGGATCGACTGGATCCACACCATGTCCGATCAGGGCGCGCTGATCCGCGGATTCACGAAATGGGACAACCAGCCGGGCTCGGTGCCGGCGGCGTACGACGCGCTCTTGCGGGCGGCCCAGATGGCGACGACGGCGCCGCGCGGCCCCGTGTACGTGAACCTGGACGCGGCGCTGCAGGAGGCGAAGCTTCCCGAGCTCCCGCCGCTTCCCGACGTGTCCCGCTTCCGCCCGCCGGAGCCGGTCCACCCCGCTCCCGAGCTCGTGAGGCGCGCGGCCGAAATGCTGAGCTCCGCCAAGGCACCGGTGATCCTCGCCGGCCGGAGCGGCCGCGATGAAGACGCGTGGCGGGCGCGGGTGCAGCTCGCGGAGACGCTCGGCGCCCGCGTCATCACCGATCTCAAGGTGGGCGCCGTGTTCCCCACCCGTCACCCCCTGTACGTCGGCCCGCCCGGCAGCTACCTCTCCGAAGCCGCGTCCAAGACGCTGCGCGAGGCCGACGTCGTCCTCGCGCTCGACTGGATCGATCTGGCCGGGACGCTCAAGCTGGCCTCCGGCGATCAACCCATCACCGCAAAGATCATCTCCGCCTCCTGCGACGTCCACCTCCACCGCGGCTTCGGCATGGAGTACTTCGGGCTGCCGCCGGTGGACGTCAATCTCCTGGCCGAGCCCGATGTCGTGGTGCTGCAGCTCGCCGAGACGTGCCGGCCGCGGCGCGGCTCTGCCGCACCGGCGGCGCCGCCGGAAACAGCGGCCCGTGCCCACGACGTGATGAGCCTCCGCGCCGTCGCGGACGCCTTCAACGAGGCGACCGACGGCATCGACGTCTGTCTCACCCGGCTGCCGCTCGGGTGGCGGGGCGGTTACCGGGACTTCGCGCATCCGCTCGACTACCTCGGCGCCGACGGCGGCGCCGGCGTGGGGTCGGGGCCGGGCATCACCGTCGGCGCGGCGCTAGCGCTCCGGGGCTCGGGACGCATTCCGGTCGCGCTCCTCGGCGACGGCGATTACCTGATGGGCGTGACGGCCCTGTGGACCGCCACGCATTACGAGATCCCCTGCCTCTTCGTCGTCTGCAACAACCGCTCCTTCTACAACGACGAGGCGCACCAGGAGCGCGTCGCCAAGATGCGCGGCCGGCCCGTCGAGAACAAGTGGATCGGCCAGCACATCGGCGATCCGGACATCGACCTGGCCATGATGGCAGTCGCCCAGGGGGCGAAGGGCATCGGGCCCGTCACCCGGCCCGAGCAGCTCACGGGCGCCATCAAGGAGGGGCTGCGCGCGGTCATGGACGGCGAGGTGTGCGTGATCGACGCGCGCGTCCTGCCCGGCTACGACGCCGACATCAGCGGAGAGCGCCGGGCGGTCGAGCGCTCCGCGGGAAAGGTGTGACGGCGCCGTTCATCGTGGCCGACGACGTCACCCTGACGTTCCGGTCGGCCAATCGGGCGCCGGTGACGGCGCTGGCCGACTTCGGTCTCCGGGTGGCCCGCGGAGAGTTCGTGAGCCTGGTGGGCCCCTCGGGTTGCGGCAAGAGCACCTTCCTCAACATCGTGCTGGGGCTCCTGCGCCCCGACGCGGGCGAGGTGCGCGTCAACGGCCGGCGGGTCGACGGGCCCGCGCCCGAGCGCGCCATGGTGTTCCAGGAGTTCGGGCTGCTGCCGTGGCGCACCGTCGAGGCCAACGTCGCCCTCGGCCTCGAGCTGCGCGGCGTCGCTCCCTCTCAGCGCGGGCGCCGGGCGGCGGAGCTGATCCAGATGGTGGGCCTGGCCGGTTTCGAGCGTCACTACCCCCACGAGCTGTCGGGCGGGATGAAGCAGCGGGTCGGCCTGGCCCGCGCGCTGGCCACGAGCCCCGAGATCCTCCTGATGGACGAGCCCTTCGCGGCCCTGGACGCCCAGACGCGGGACCTGATGCAGGCCGAGCTCCTCACGATCTGGGAGCGCACGCGAAATACCGTGATCTTCGTCACCCACTCCATCGAGGAAGCCGCCTACCTCTCGGACCGCGTGGTGGTGCTGAGCGCGCGCCCGGGGCGCCAGAAGGCGGAGATCGCCGTGCGCTTGCCGCGCCCCCGGGATTACGAGATGCGGCTGTCCCCCGAGTTCAACGAGCTGAAGCTCGCCATCTGGAACGCCCTCAAGGAAGAGCTGAAGGCGGGCTCCTGATGGCGCGCCGGCGGCTCGTCCTCGGCGGGTTCTCCGTCGTCGCCTTCTTCCTGGCCTGGGAGGTCCTGCTCTCTCTCGTGCGGTGGGATCCGTTCTTCATGACCAAGCCCTCGCTCATCGCCAAGGCTGTCCAGGAGCAGATCCTCGGCGGGCGGCTCTGGCACGACATGACGGTGAGCGCCCAGGCGTTCGTCGTCGGGTTCGGCCTGGCCGTGCTCGTGGGAATCCCGGTGGGGCTGGTCATGGGGTGGCGGCGCCGCGCGGAGTGGGCCCTCGACCCGTTGCTGACCGCCCTCTACGCGAGCCCGCTCATCGCGCTGGCTCCGCTGCTCATCATCACCGCCGGGGTGGGGATCGCGGCCAAGGCGCTCCTGGTCTTCCTGCTCGCGGTCTTTCCGTTCATCTTCAACACGTACGCCGGCGTCCGCTGCACGGACCCGCTGCTCGTCAACGTCGTGCGGTCCTTCGGCGGCACCGAGCGCGATCTCTACACCAAGGTGATCCTGCCTGGCGTCGTCCCCTACATCGTCGCGGCGGCGCGCCTGGCCATCGGGCGCGGTCTCGTCGGCATCCTGGTCGGCGAGTTCTACGCGGCGTCGGAGGGGCTGGGCTTCGCCATCTCGCGCTTCGGCGACACCTACCGGCTGCCTGAGATGTTCGCGGGCATCCTGGTGCTGGCCGTGGTCGCGGTCGGGCTGACGAGCGCGGTGCGCCGTCTGGAGGCCGTCGTGGCGCCCTGGCGGACCGGCCAGCGCTGAGATGAATCGCGAACGTTACGCGTGGGCAACCGCGTCCCTCCTGCTCCCGCTCCTCGTGTGGGAGGCGCTCCCCAGGCTCCTGCCGCTTCCCAGAGGCGCGCGGCTCTTCTTCGCGACACCATCGGAGATCGCCGTGGCCCTCGTGGGTCTCCTGAGGGGCGGTGAGCTCCAGCAGCACTTCACGGTGAGCGCGCTGGAGTTCCTGATAGGGCTCGGCCTGTCGGTCGCGGTCGGGCTTCCCCTCGGCGTCCTGCTCGGGCGCGTGCGCTGGCTGGACGATCTGTTCGACCCCTTCGTGACCGCGCTCAACGCCACGCCCCGGATCGTGTGGCTGCCGCTGCTGATGCTGTGGTTCGGCATCGGGGTATGGTCCAAGGTGATGATCGTGTTCCTCGGCGCCGTGTTCCCGCTGCTCGTGAACACCTACGAAGGCGTGCGGAACGCGGACCCCGTCCTGGTGAACGTGGTGCGCTCCTTCGGGGGGAGCGAGTGGCAGGTGGCCCGGATGGTCGTGCTGCCCGGCGCGCTGCCGTACGTGGTGGCCGGGCTGCGCCTGGCGATCGGGCGGGCCATCCTGGGCGTGGTCGTCGGCGAGTTCTTCGGGGCCAGCCGCGGCCTCGGCTACATGATCGCCGCGGCCGCCTCCAGCTACCGGGCCGACGTGATGTTCGCCGGGGTCCTGGTCCTCATGGCGCTGTCCCTGGCGCTGACCTTCTCGGTGAAGGCCGTGGAGGCGCGCCTGACGCGGTGGCGCCCCGACGCCGCCGAGAGCTTCTGATCGGCTCGCGACACACGAAAAGGAGACGCCATGGCACCCTCGCTACGACGGCCTTCGCTGATCGTCCTTGGCTTCGTCCTGCTCTCGCTCGCGGCGGGGCCCGCGTCCTCCCAGGCGCCCCCGCGCGGTCACGGCGCCGAGGGACACGACATGGAGCTGGCCGGCTCCGACGACCTCCAGGGCCGCTCGGCCTACCAGCCCATGATCCACCAACAGCGCGGACGCTGGATCGCGTACGTCGGCCACCACGGCGGGCGCGCGCGCAATCCACTGACGGGGGTCGAGGAAGACAATGGCACGTCGATCGTCGACGTCACCGATCCTGCCCGGCCGCGCTATCTCGCCCACATCCCCGGGATACCCGGCGCCGCCGAGGGAGGCGGCGCCCAGATGGCGCGCCTGTGCGAAGGCAGTCGTCTCCCGAAGGGAACGGCGGGCAAAACGTACCTGCTCCGGACACTCGGAAACTCGGTCCCCAACTCGGCACACGAGATCTGGGACGTCACCGACCCCGCCAAGCCGGAGAAGTTGAGCACGGTCGTCTCCGGCCTCACCTCGACCCACAAGAACTGGTGGGAGTGTGACACCGGCATCGCCTACTTGATCGCGGGCGATCTGGTCAAGCGCGACCCGCTCACGCTCGGTCCGTCGGGCTGGCGGACCTGGCGCATGACGAAGATCTACGACCTCAGCGACCCGGCCAAGCCGGTCTTCATCCGCGACTTCGGCCTGGCCGGCCAGGAGCCGGGCTCGACCGGGCCGATCCCGATCGCCCACGGCGCCCACGGTCCCATCGCCCTGGGCAACCGTGTCTACTTCGCCCACGGCACCAGCGCCGAGGGCGCCCTCCAGATCGTGGACCGCCAGAAGCTTCTCACCGGCCCCCAGGAGCCGACGGCGGCGAATCTCAACTTTCCCGAGATCAGCCGACTTTACATGTCACCGAACTGGGGTGGCCACACCGCATTTCCCGTGCTGGGCGTGACGATCCCCGACTGGGCGCCCAACACCCAGGGACGCGTGCGTGACTTCGTCGTGCTCGTCTCCGAGGCCACCGCCAACGAGTGCCGGGAGTACCGGCATGCGACGTTCGTCATCGACATCACTACCGAGGCCAAGCCGTTCTCGGTGGCCACCTTCGAGGTGCCGGAGTCGAAGGGCAACTTCTGCCGCCGGGGCGGCCGCTTCGGCCCGCACTCGAGCAACGAGTCGTTCGCGCCGATCTTCTATCGCAAGCTCGTGTTCATCGCCTACTTCAACGGCGGTGTCCGGGCCATGGACATCCGCAACCCCTATGCGCCGCGGGAGGCCGCCTTCTACATCCCGGCGACGACCGAGAAGACCGCCGAGCGTTGCGTGACGACGGACGGGGTGCGGGCCTGCAAGGTCGCCATCCAGACCAACAACGTCGAGGCGGACGAGCGCGGCTACGTCTACCTCGCCGACCGCGCCAACACGGGGCTCCACGTCGTGAGGCTCACCGGCGAGGCCCGGAAGATCGCGGGCGGGA
>DASYUQ010000107.1 GCA_036001065.1 Candidatus Methylomirabilota bacterium | reverse complement strand
GTGTTCCGTCTGGGTAGTCATGTTAACGATCGCCGCGCGCACGCCGCTGCCGGCGGGGCCGACGGGCACGTGCGGCAGGGATCGTGGGACCACGCGGCACGCGTCCGCTGCCCGGTTGCGGCTGGGCTCCACCTGGGCACGCGGGGTCCGTTTGCCAGCGGGCGGGAACGGATCCCGTCGAACCCTGCCGCCCGTGCCCGTCGGCCCCGGCGCCGTGTGCGGGCGGGCTCTTAACCTGACTTCGAGGACGGTACACTAGCCGTGCACGCGTTTGACTACAGCGCGCCCGACAGCCTGGCTGGCGTCCTGGCGGAACTGCAGGAGGCCGGCGACGAGGGCAAGGCGATCGCCGGCGGGACGGCGCTGGTGATCTTGATGATGCAGCGCTTGGTCCGCCCTCGCCGCCTCATCGGTCTGCGTCGCGTGGCCGGTCTCGACCGCATCGAGATCGCGGACGGCCGGATCAGGATCGGGGCTCTCGCGACTCATCGGGACATCGAGACGTCGCCGGTGATCCGGACGCGACTCCAAGTACTCGCCGAGACCCTGAGCCGCGTGGCGACGCTGCGCATTCGCAACGTGGCGACCATCGGAGGATGCCTAGCCCATGCCGATCCCAACCAGGACCCGCCGGTGACCCTCCTGGCGCTGGACGCACGGGTCCGGATCGCGGGGCCCCAGGGCGAGCGCCAGTCGCCGCTGGACGAATTCTTCCTCGACTACTACCAGACCGCGCTCCGGCCCGGCGAGCTCGTCGTCGCGGTGGACGTCCCCCTCCCCGCCCCCGGCAGCGCTTCGGCCTTCCACAAGTTTCTACCCCGGACGGCCGACGACTACGCCACGGTGGCCGTCGCCGCCGCGATCACGCTGACGCCGGAGGGCGTCTGCCGCGAGGCGCGCATCGGGCTCGGCGCGGTAGGGCCGACGCCGCTCCGCGCGCGCGACGCGGAGACGATCCTCATCGGCGAGCGGTTGAGCGACCGGCTGCTCGCGGCCGCGGCGGAGGCGGCCAGGCGCATCGTGGACCCGGTCGCCGACCCGCGCGGATCGGCAGAATACAAGCGGCAGATGGCCGGGGTCTTCGTGCGCCGTGCGCTCCGGGGCGCGTGGGATCGCGCCGCCGGGGCGGCGGCGTGAAGCTCGTCCAGCGCTGCGTCCTCGCCGTGGAACGCGAGCGGCTCTGGGACTTCCTCATGGATGTTCCGCGCGTTGCCCGGTGCATCCCGGGGGTGGAGACAATTGAACGCGCCGGTGAGAACAGGTATCGTGGGGTCCTCAAGGTGCAGATGGGCCCGGTCCGGCTCGCCCTCGGAGGCACCGTGACGCTGGAGGAACAGGACCGAAATGCGTGGCAGGCCTCCATGAGAGCGGAAGCCGACGACCGGGGCGCCGGTGGCGGCATCCGGGCCCGGATGACGACGCGCCTGGCGCCCGCGGAGGCGGGCACCGAGTTCGTCGTGGAGACCGATCTCGCAGTCCTCGGGAAGATCGGCGAGTTCGGCCAGCCGCTGATCAAGAAGAAGGCCGATGGCCTGATCCAGGCGTTCGCCGCCAACGTTCAGGCCGCGCTCGGCGGAGCGCCATTCAGTCACGAACGAGGTGAGCCATGAGCAGCATTCGAGATCTGAGGCAGTGGCTGCGGGAGGCGGAGAGCCTCGGTGAAGTCAGGAAGGTCACGGGCGCGGACTGGGACGTCGAGATCGGCGCCATCACCGAGCTCGCGCAGCACCGGGAAAACGGCCCCGCGGTGCTCTTCGACGAGGTCAAGGGCTACCCAAAGGGGTACCGGATCCTCGTCAATACCCTGGGATCGCTCCGCCGGACGGCGCTCACCCTGGGGCTCGACACGAACGTCACCTCCCCCATGGAGCTCGTGAAGGCCTGGCGCGCCCGCTCGAAGAAGATCATGCCGATCCCGGCCAAGACCGTCGAGTCAGCGCCGGTGATGGAGCACGTCGATACGGGGGCGGCGGTCAACGTGCTGAAGTTCCCCACCCCGAAGTGGCACGAGCACGACGGCGGCCGCTACATCGGCACCGGCAGCGTCGACATCACGCGCGATCCCGAGGAAGGGTGGGTGAACCTCGGCTGCTACCGGGTGATGATCCACGATGAGAAGACCGTCGGGTTCTACATCTCGCCCGGCAAGCACGGACGGATTCAGCGGGAGAAGTGGTTTGCCGCGGGCAAGCCCATGAAGGTGGCCGTCTCGCTCGGGCACGACCCGCTCGTCTTCCTGGCGGGGAGTATCGAGGTGCCCTACGGCGTCTCCGAGTACGACTGGATGGGCGGGGTGCTGGGCGAGCCCTTCGAGGTCCTCCAGAGTCCGGTCACGGGCCTCCCCCTGCCCGCCAACTCCGAGATCATCATCGAGGGAACGGCATACCCGGATCGGAAGATCGACGAGGGCCCCTTCGGCGAGTGGACCGGCTACTATGCGAGCGACGTGCGCCCCGAACCGACGATCACGGTGGAGCGCGTGCTCTACCGCACGAATCCCATCATGCTCGGCAGCCCTCCCGGCAAGCCGCCGTCGGAGCTGACGTCGTACCGGGCGGTGATGCGCTCGGCGCTGATCTGGGACGAGATGGAGAAAGCCGGCGTCCCCGACATCCAGGCGGTCTGGTGCCATCCCGCCGGCGGCACCCGGCTCCTGGTGATCGTCTCGATCAAGCAGCGCTATGGCGGACACGCCCG
>DASYUQ010000106.1 GCA_036001065.1 Candidatus Methylomirabilota bacterium | reverse complement strand
GGCGCTCTTGCTCCCCCCGCGCGGCGTGATCCGCTACGGCGATCACGTCCTGGAGCAGGGCGAGCCGTTCTTCGAGGCGGTGTGCGAGCAGCGTCTCGAAGGCATCGTGGCCAAGAAGATCGACAGCCGGTACACGGGGGGGCGCTCGCAGGACTGGATGAAGATCAAGTGCCAGCGCCGGCAGGAGTTCGTCATCGGCGGCTACACCGATCCCCAGGGCTCGCGCGGCCACTTCGGCGCGCTCCACCTCGGGCTCTACGAAGGCGACCGGCTCGTGTACGTCTCGAAGGTGGGCACCGGCTTTGACGCCAAGACGCTCAAGATGGTCTGGGAACGGCTGGCGCCGCTGGCCCGCCCCACGTCGCCCTTCGACGTCGGCTCACCCCGCGGGCGCAGCCATCACTGGGTCGAGCCGAGGCTCGTCTGTGAGGTGCGCTTCACCGACTGGACGCAGGACGGCGGCCTTCGCGCCCCCGTCTTCCTCGGGCTTCGGGACGACAAACGCCCTGAAGATTGCCGGCGTGAAGTTCCGCAGGAGGTCGCCGGGGTGGGGGAGGGTTCCGGGCTTCGAAAAGCAACTCGCCCGCGAACCCTCCCCCACCCCGGCGACCCTCCGGAGGAGCATCACGCCGAGAGTGAGCATCGGGTGACGATCAGTAATCCGAAGAAGGTGTTCTGGCCGGATGAGGGATACACGAAGGCGGACCTCGTGACCTACTACGAGACCGTGGCGCCGTGGCTGCTTCCGTATCTGGCGGATCGTCCGCTCGTCCTCACCCGCTACCCCGATGGCATCCACGGCAAGTCCTTTTTCCAGAAGGACGCCCCCGACTTCATCCCCTCCTGGATCCGCACCGAGCGCATCTACTCGGAAGACACCCGGCGCGACATCAACTACTTCGTGGTGAACGACGTCGAGACGCTGCGCTACATCGTCAATCTGGGGACGATCCCCCTGCATCTGTGGGCCTCCCGCGTCGGCTCCCTGGAGCATCCCGACTGGCTCGTGCTGGACCTCGACCCCAAGGGCGCCCCCTTCACCGACGTCGTCAAGGTCGCGCGCGCGCTGCACCGCATCCTGGAGCGCCTCGAGTTGCCGAGCTACGTGAAGACGTCGGGCGCGACCGGCCTGCACATTCTCCTGCCGCTGGGCGCGCGCTACTCCTACGAGCAAGTGCGGACCTTCGCGCGCCTGCTGGCGACCCTCGGTGTGGAGGCGGAGCCCGAGATCTCCACGATCGCCCGCCCGCTGCGCGCGCGGGGGGGCAAGGTCTACATCGACTGGGGCCAGAACGGCCACGGCCAGACGGTCGTCGCCCCCTTCTCGGTGCGCCCCCTGCCCGGCGCGCCCGTGTCGTGCCCGCTGCGCTGGGAGGAGGTCACCGCGCGGCTCGATCCCAAGCGCTTCACGATCAAGACGGCGCCGGCGCGGTTCGAGAAGGCCGGCGATCCTCTGGCGCCGGTGCTGTCGGGAGCGATCGACATGGCCAGGACCCTCGAGCGCATCGGGCGCGGATCGACGACGGACCGCTGACCGAGGCCCCCGCGCATCGTCCTCACCTGTGGGCCGGCGGAAGCGGTCACTCCGCGAGCAGCGCCTCGAAGCGCCGGGCGAACGCGGGACCTGTCCCCGACTCCTCGTGCTTGAAGAAGACGAACGTCTGGCGCCAGCCGGCGCCGACGCGGCGGAGCGTCTCCACCCAGCGCCGGAGGTCGTCGTCGGTGTAGCCCTCGTCGCGGAGACGCAGGTAGCCGAAGTCCGCGGTCGCCACCAGCGGCGTCGTGCCCTTCTCGCTGTCGGCGATGCAGAGCGCCGCGTTCTTCGCCCGCAGGCGCTCCAGAACGTCATCGGTGAACCACGACGGGTGGCGGAACTCGAAGGCGCAGGCCAGGCCCGGCGGCAGCAGCGCGAGGAGATCGGCCAGCCGTCCCGGCTCCTTCTTGAAGTTGGGCGGGAGCTGAAAGAGGAGCGGGCCCAGCTTCGGCCCCAGCGTGTAGGCGGTGTCGCAGAAGAAGCGCACGGGCTCGTCCACGTCCCGCAGGCGCGCGAAGTGGGTGATGCGCTGCGGCGCCTTGAGCGCGAAGGTGAAGCCCGCCGGCGTGGCGCCGGCCCAGACCGCCAGCGTCTTCGGCGTCGGCATCCGGTAGAACGTCGCGTTGATCTCGACGACGGAGAAGCGCTCCGCGTAGTACGCGAGCATTTTGGCGGCGGGCAGGTCGGCCGGATAGAAGGTGCCCTTCCACTCCGGATAGTTGTACCCGGAGGTCCCGACCCGGACCGTCAGAGCCGTGCCGCCAGCGCCGCCACCCGGTCCCGGGCGGCGGCGTCGAAGCGGCGGGCGCGCCCCACCGCGCAATTGTCGACGGCATGGCGGGTGTCGCGCGTGGCGGGGATGCTGACGCTGGCGCGCGCGTCGCTCACGCCCCAGTTCAGGAGGGCCTGGGCCCAGGTGTCCAGCCCGTACTCCTCGAGGAATTTCAGCTCCCGGGGCGGAGGCGCCGTGCGGACCAGGGCGCCCTGGCCGAGGGGCCGCATCAGGATGACGCCGAGCCCCCGCGCCGCCGCCAGCGGCAGCAGCGTGCGCTCGACCTCGCGCTCCCGCGGGTTGTACGGCACCTGGATCGTCTCGACCCGTCCCGTCTCGATGATCTCGGCCATCCGGTCGAAGTGGGTGGGGCTCCAGTGGGTGATGCCGATGGCGCGGATTCGTCCCTGCGCCTTCAGCTCCTCCAGGTAGGGCAGATGCGTCGGCCACGCCTCGAGGTTGTGGATCTGATAGAGGTCCACGACGCCCCCGTACCACTCGAGCGCGCGTCGGATCTGCTCGCGCCCCTCGGACGCCGAGCCGGCCCAGACCTTGGTGGCGATGACCACCTCCTTGCGGCGACGTCCCAACGTCTCGGCCAGCACCCGCTCGGCGGCGCCGTACATGGGCGAGGAGTCGAAGAACGTGACGCCGTGGGCGAGCACGGCGTCGGTGACAGGCTGGACGGCCGCCGGATCGCGCACATCGTAGCTCTGCCAGGTGCCCATGCCGATGACGGAGACCTCCAGCGCGGTCCGGCCCAGCCTGCGGCTTTCCATGACGGCAGAGTGTACCGCGGCCGCGGTCGCTGGTACCCTCGCCGGTATGGGGGAGGCAACCATGGCCGCACTCGCTCAGTACGCCCTGCCCGGGATCATCGTGGTGAGCGCCCTGGGGGCGTTCATCATGTGTTTGCAGGTGTTTCGCTACGGCTTCACGGCCGGGGGCGACGAGGATCTCGACGACGCCTCCCACCGGCTCTTCGTCACCCGGTTCGCTCACGCGCTGGCTGCCGTATGCTTCGCCACCGCCGCCATGCTCGCCGTCATCGCGGTCAAGGCCCAGGCGCCGGCAGCGAGCCCCCCGCTGGCCGCGGCCGGGTCCGCCGTGGCCCCCCCGGCCAACACCGGCGAGGTCGCCGCGCTCCGTGAGGATGTGCGCCGGCTGGAAGAACGGCTGAACCGCGAGCTGGCGGCGCTCGAGGAGCGCTTGACGAGCGCCGAGGGGGCGGCCACGCGCGCGCGCGTCGAGCCGCGCGCCGAGCGTGAAGAGGCCTCGAGCCTCCCGGCCCGCGCCCGCCCGGCCCCCCGCGCTCCGGGCCGCGGCCGCGAGACGCCGGCCCCGCGCCCCGGGCCGGTAGACCGCGAAACGGCCTCCGCGCTGCCCGCCGACGTGAGCGCGCATCAGCTCCGGGCGACCGTGCAGGGTGTGCACGTCGACGTGCAGAGCCGCCCCGGCCACGGCCCGGAGACGGTCTACACGATCCGGCTCTCCGACAGCACGGACCGCCCGCTCACGGGCGCCGCGGTCACCCTCCACGGACAGATGGCCGACGGCGCCACGGTGGGCACCCCGCTCGGCCCCGGGCCGGAACCCGGCGTCTACCGGGGGCGGGTGATGATGACCGCCGAGGGGCCGCGCGACCTGCGCCTGCGCGTCGTGCAGCACGACAGACGGTTCGAGCTGTCGTTGGCCCACGCGGTGAGCTGGTGAAGCGCGTCGCCGTCCTCGACGACTACCAGGGCGAGGTGCTGGCGCTCCCCTGCTGGCAGCGGCTGGCGGGCCGGGTCACCGTCGATCACTATCGGGACACGTTGGGGAGTGAAGACGCGCTGGCCAAGCGGCTCGGGCCCTACGAGATCCTCGTGCCCATCCGCGAGCGCACCCGCTTCGGGGCGTCGCTGCTGGGGCGGCTGCCGGCCCTCGGGCTGCTGGCGCTCACCGGACGCAACTCCGGTCACGTCGATGTGAGCGCGGCCACCGCGGGTGGCGTCCTCGTCGTCGAGACCGGCGGTTCCGGCGTGGCGGCGATCGAGCTCACCATGGGGCTCATCCTCGCCGCCGTGCGGCGCATCCCCCAGGAGGAGCGCGCGCTGCGCGCGGGCCGCTGGCAGACGGGATTCGGCGTCGAGCTCAGCGGCAAGACGCTGGGCGTGGTAGGCCTCGGGCGCATCGGCAGCCGTATCGCGGCCTTCGGCACCTTCCTCGGCATGCGGGTGCTGGCGTGGGGGCCGACGCTCACGCCCGCGCGCGCCACCGCGGCCGGGGCGGCCTACACCCCGCTGGAGACGCTGTTGCGGGAGAGCGACGTGGTCTCGCTCCACACGCGGCTCTCCGACATGACCCGGGGGCTGATCACGGCCCGTCACCTGGCGCTGATGAAGCCCACCGCCTTCCTGATCAATACCTCCCGCGGCCCGGTGGTCGACGAGGCGGCGCTGGTCGAGGCGCTCCGCGCCCGCCGCATTGCCGGCGCTGGGCTCGACGTCTTCGACGTGGAGCCCCTGCCGGCCGACCATCCCCTGCTCGCGCTCGACAACGTCGTCCTCACGCCCCACGTCGGCTATGTCACCCGCGAGGCCTACGACATCTTCTTCCACCAGGCCGTCGAGAACATCGAGATGTACCTCGACGGGAAGGTCCCGCCCCGGGCGCTCAACCCCGAGGTGCGCCAGCGCCGGTAGGGCCGAAGAAAGACCCGTGCCGACGAGCCGGACGGATGAGGCGGGCAACCGCTACGAGCGGCGGAGATTGTCCAGCGGGGGGCGCTTCGAGATCATCAAGAACTTCTACACGCGGCAGGAGTTGGACACTATGTTCAGCGCCTACGGGCGCGAGGTCGCGTACGAAGAGCTCGAAAACTTCTGGGTGCTGAGCGGGTGCGCCGGAGTTACCACCGTTCGAGCGCGGGCTTCGCCCGCGCCATCCTTCCCCGGGGGGAGGCCTCGGAGGGGGCCCTCGAGGCCCCCTCCGACTGGCCTACCCCAGCGCCTGGGCGAGGTCCTCGATCAGGTCGTCCGGATGCTCCAGGCCGATCGACAGGCGCAGGAGATTCTGGGGCGTCCGGCTCTCTGGCCCCTCGATGGACGCGCGGTGCTCGATGAGGCTCTCGACGCCGCCGTAGCTCGTCGCGCGGGTGACGAGCCGCAGCTTGGCCGCCACCGTCAGCGCCGTCGCGCCGTCGCCCTCGACCTGGAACGACAGCAACCCGCCGAAGCCCGCCATCTGGCGCGCGGCCAGGGCGTGGCCGGGATGGGTCGGGAGCCCCGGATAGTGGACGGCGGCGACGCGGCGATGGCCGGCGAGGAATCGGGCGACGGCCAGCGCGTGGGCCGACTGGGCGCGCACGCGGTAGGGCAGCGTGCGAATCGATCTCAAGATCAGCCAGCAGTCGAAGGGGGACGGGATCGCGCCGCCGCTGACCTGGACCTTCCTGATCGACTCGAACACGCCCTCCCGTCGCCTGGCGATCACGGCGCCGCCCATGACATCGCTGTGGCCGGCCAGGTACTTCGTCGTCGCGTGGTGCACGAGGTCGACGCCGTGCTCCAGCGGATGCTGGAGGACGGGCGTGCCGATGGTGTTGTCGCACACCGTGAGAGCGCCGGCCCGCCGCGCGATCTCGACGACGGCCGCGATGTCGGTGATCCGCAGCATGGGATTGGAAGGCGTCTCGATCCAGACCAGCCGCGTGTTCGGCTGCAGGGCCCCGGCGACCTGGGCGGCGTCGGTCATGTCGACGAAGGTGGCCTGGAGGCCCCAGGGCGCGAAGTGCTCGCGTAGCAGGCGCGCGGTGCCGTGATAGACGTCGCCGGGCGCGATGACGTGGTCGCCCGGCCGGAGCGCCTGGAAGATCGCGCTCGTCGCGGCCGTACCCGAGCCGAAGGCGGCGGCGCTCGCCCCCGACTCCACCTCGGCCAGACAGCGCTCGAGGGCCTCCCGGGTGGGATTGCTGTTGCGGGCGTAGAGATGGCCGCGGGGGTAGCTGCCGTCGGGCTCGCGCTCGAACGTGGTCGACAGATGGATGGGCGGCGTGACGGCTCCGGTCGTGGGATCGATCTCCTTACCGGCATGAACGGCCCGCGTCTCGAATCTCATCGGCGGCCCTCCCGTTCAGCGCACTTCGCGTCCGAGGAATGGTAATTCGATGCAGTCCCGCCGCGTCAAACCCGCTCGAATGCGCGGCCTGGACGACGGCACGGCGCTTGCTCCTGGCGGAAGCGGGCAGGATCCGGTGGCGGAGCCAGCGTGAAGCACGCGGGCCCGTGGTGCTCGGCCGGGCCCTCCCACGCCGCGCCCATACGCCCCTGTGGGCGCGGCTTCTATTTTTCCTGCCCGAGCTTCTGACTGAGCGCGATCAGTGTCTGCAGCTTGACGCGGGCGGCGCCGCTGTCGATGGACTTCGCGGCCAGCCCCGCGCCCTCCTTCAGGTCGCGGGCCCGGCCGCCCGCCACCAGCGCGGCCGCCGCGTTCATCAGCACGATCTCGCGCCTGGGTCCCGGCTCGCCGCCGAGGATCCCCCGGATGATCTGGGCGTTCTGCTCGCGGTCGCCGCCCTGGAGGTCGGCCATGGACGCCCGGGCCAGGCCGAAGTCCTCTGGCCGGAGGGTGAAGGTGCGCACCACGCCCTCCCGGACCTCGGAGACACGGCTGTCGCCGGTGTTCGAGATCTCGTCGAGCCCGTCGGCGCCGTGCACGACGAAGGCGCGCACCGTGCCCAGCTCCGCCAGCACCCGCGCCAGGGGCTCGGTGAGGGCCGCCGAGTAGACGCCGATCACCTGGGCATTCGCCGCCGCCGGGTTGGTGAGGGGGCCCAGCATGTTGAACACGGTCCGGATCCCCATCTCGCGCCGCGCCGCCATCACGTGCTTCATCGCCGTGTGGAGCAAGGGGGCGTAGAGGAAGCCGATCCCCACCTCGTCGATGCAGCGCGCCACCCGGGCCGGGGTCAGCTCGAGGTTGATGCCGAGCGTCTCCACCACGTCGGCGGACCCACAGAGCGACGAGACGGAGCGGTTGCCATGCTTGGCCACCCGCAGGCCGGCGCCGGCGACCACGAACGCCGTCGCGGTGGAGACGTTGAAGGTGCCGGCGGCGTCGCCGCCCGTACCGCAGGTGTCGATGAGCATCTCGCGGTCCGTGCCCGTCAGCGCCGCCGTCTCCTCGCCGCGTGTGCGGACGTGCACGGCCTTCTGGCGCATCACCTGGGCGAAGCCGATCAGCTCCTCGACCGTCTCGCCCTTCATCCGGAGCGCGGTGAGGAAGGCCGCGATCTGGGCGTTGGTGGCGGCGCCCGACATGATCGCCTCCATCGCCGCGGCCGCCTCGATGCGGGTGAGGTCGCGCCGCTCCACGAGCGCCTTGACCGCCTCGGTGATGGTGGGACTCGTCACCCCGTTCCCTCCGCTTCGAGCGGGCTTTGCGTTTCCAGCGCGGGCTTTGCCCGCGCAACCTCCTTTGGGGAGGTTCGGAGGGGGCCCCCTCCGACTATGGATCTCGGAGGGGGCCGTAACGTCCGTCCCCTCCGAATTATGCCCGGGCCGTTCGCCCGCGGACCGCGGCGACGGCGCCCAGCACCTGGTCCATCCGCACGGGCTTCGACAGCACCTCGTCCACGCCGTGCTCGGCCAGCTCGTCCTCGGTCAGCAGCACACCCCAGCCGGTCAGCATCACCACCGGCACCGACGGTCGCAGCGTCTTGCACACGCGCGCCAGCTGGAGCCCGTTGAGCTTGGGCATCGCCAGGTCGGTGATGACGAGGTCGATCGACGAATCGACCTTGAACTTCTCGACCCCGTCCGAGCCGTCGACGGCCACCACGACTTTGTGCCCCACGTTCGACAGGATGTCCCGGATCATCTCCCGCACCTGGGGGTCATCGTCGACGACCAGGCAGCGCGCCGGCCCACCCCGAGCGCGGGCCTCGTCCGGTCCCAGCGGCCGGGCGCGGGCCACGCCCTCCAGGGGAAACTTGATGCGGACCGTCGTGCCGCGGCCGGGGGCGGTGTCGATCTCGATCTGCCCGCCGTGGCGGGAGACGATGCCGTGGGCCAGGGAGAGGCCGAGGCCGGTGGCGCCCGGCTTGCTGGTGAAGAAGGGCTCGAAGACGCGGGCCTGCACGCCGGGCGTCATGCCCATGCCCGTGTCCGTCACGCTGACCACCGCGTCGCCGTCCTCCATGCGCACCGCCACCGTCACCGTGCCCCCCTCGGGGGCGGCCTCCAGCGCGTTGGCGATGATGTTGCCGACCGCTTCGGTGAGGGCCAGAGGATCGCCGGCCATCGGCGGCACCGATCCCAGCTCGGTCTTGATCTCCACGCGCGGGTGGTGACGCGAGGTCGTGGCCGCCACCGCCCGCTCCACCGCCGCGCCGAGATCCACGGGCACCCTCGGCTCCTCCCGGCGGACGCGCATGAACTCCTGGATCCGCCGGACGGTCTGGGCCCCGCCCAGCGCCGCGCGCTCGATCGTGTTGACCCACTCCCGCAGCTGGGGGTCGGTGATGCGCTGGGCCAGGAGCTGCGTGCGCCCGATGATGGGCGTGAGCACGTCGTTGAAGCTGTGGGCGAAGCTGGAGGCCATCTCGCCGAGCGCGCCGAGCCTCTCCAGGCGCGTCACCTGCGCCTGCGCGTCCCCCAGCGTCCGGCCCAGGCGCCGCAGGCGGCGCTCGAGGGTGATCGCCCAGACGGCGAGCCCGAGCGCGACCACGGCCAGGGTGACCAGGAGCAGCGGACCCATATCAGCGGCCAAGATACGCCCTCTTGATCCCTTCGTCAGCCAGCAGGTGATCGCGCGGCCCCGTCAGGGCGATCCTTCTGTTCTCGAGCGCGTAGGCGCGGTGGCACAGCCGCAGCGCCCGGAGCACGTTCTGTTCGACCAGCAGCACCGTCGTCCCCTCCCTGTTGACCCGCGCCAGATTATCAAAGATCGAGGCGACCACGACAGGGGCCAGACCGAGCGACGGCCGCGGGGCGCCCAGCCAGGCCAGGTACATTCCCCACACCATCATGTCGCCGTGCGCGAAGTTGATCACCCGCGTGATGCCGAAGATGAGGGCGAGGCCGCCGGCCGTGAGGCTCGCGACGCCGCCGAACAGCGGGCCGTTCAGCAGCCCCTGGCCGACGAGGACCGGATCGGTCAGCGCTTGGGCCTCGGGAAGACGAGCTTCTGGGCGGCGGCGTCCCGGGGCCAGACCACGACCGGCTTCTGGCCCAGGATCTGGACCATCGCCGGCGAGGCGTTGGGGTTGTCGCCGACGTCGTTGAACGTGAGCGGCCCCGCCGCCACCATGAGGGGGTCCTTGATGCTCGTCTTCTTGATGGCGTCCACGACAGCCTCGGGCTCGGTCGATTTCGCCCGCTCCAGCACGTCGGCCAGGACGAGGATGGCCTCGTAGGAATAGCCGGAGTTCGTGTCGAAGGTCTTGCCGCTCGAGCGCTTCACGTACTCCTCGGCCACCTTCTGCGTGCGCCGGTTCTTGAAGTTCGGCCACGGCACGCTGTCCATGACGTACTCGATCAGCTCCTTGAGCTGAGCGATCTGGCCCGCCTCGTAGAGGCCCGGCGTTCCCGGACTGACGATACCCAGAGCCTCCACGCGCTGCTTGGCGAATTCCTGAAGCAGGAGGATCGCGCTCGTCGCCCGCGTGACGGGCGCGATGACGTCGGGCCGGAGCGACTTCAGCTTGCTGACCTCGGTGGAGAGATCGGTGGCGGCTTCCGGATACGGGATGGCCTCGACGATCTCGAAGCCCGGGTTCCGCTCCTTGACGGCGGCCTGGAACTGGCGGGCCTGGGTCTGGCCGAAGAGGTCGTTGGTGTAGATGAGGACGACCCGCTTGGGCTGGACGCCGACCTCCTTGAAGATCTCGGTCATGAACTGCACGGCCCGCCGGCCGAACACGCGCGTGGTCGGGAAGTTGCGGTACACGTACTGGACCTTCTGCTCGCCCTTGTTGACCGATTCCGCGACGTTCGCGGTGATGGGATCCGCCGCCGAGATGTCGATGAGGAATGGCACCCGCTTCTGCTGGGCGACCGGCACCATGGCCGCGGTCTGCGCGGAGTGAAACGCCCCCACCAGGAGCTGGGCGCCGGCGCTGATGACGCGTTCGGCCTCGGCGCGGGCCACCTCGGGCCTGTTCTCGGTGTCGCCCAGGACCAGCTCCAGCCGGGCCCCGCCCAGCGACTTGATCCCGCCGGCCGCGTTCACGGCGGCGGCGGCCATCTGGGCCCCCAGGCGGCAGGCCTGGCCGATCTCGGCCAGCGCGCCGGTCACCGGGTGCACGGCGCCGATCTTCACGCTCCTGGGCTGCGCGCCCAGCGGCAGCGGGAACGCGGCGACAGCGGCGCCGGACACCGTCGTCCGGAGAAACGTGCGGCGGCCGAGGGGCACGATCCTCATTCGAGGGCCTCCTGAGCGGGAATTATAGTGCGTCAGCGGACGCGGGGGAAGACGCGCTCGCCGAGCGCACGGATGGCGCGCAGCACGCGCTCCTGCTCCATCCCCGGCCACTGCAGGCGGACGATCAGCGTGGTGACGCCCAGCCGCTCGCGACACCGCGCGATCTCGTCGGTGACACCCTCGGCATCGCCGATGAGGAACCGGTCCCGGGCCAGCGCCGCGAAGTCGAGCGCGAAACTCTCGCCCGCCGGCAGCGCCCGGTCCTGCTCCCAGCGGCGGTAAGCCTGATACTTCGACTGGAGGTAAGGGCGCGCCTCCTCGAGCGCCGCTGCGCGGCCGGGCGCGACGTAGCACTCCTTGATCGCCGGGACCTCGCCGAGCGGCGGCCGTCCGAGGGCCCGCCGCGTCTCTTCGAGCAGGGCGAGCTGGCGTTCGAGCGTGGCCAGGGTGGAGTGCGGGTTCATGAGCCACGCATCGCCGAGCCGGGCCGCCCGCCGCACCCCGGCGTCGCTGTTGGCGGCGAGCCAGATCGGCGGGCGCGGGCGCTGGAGGGTGGGCATGGAGATGCGCACGTCCTTCAGCCTGAAGTGCCGTCCGGTGTAGGCGACCGGCTCGCCCGTCCACAGGCGCTCGATCACCTCCAGCCCTTCGACCAGGCGTCCCACCCGATCTTGGGGGTGGAGCCCCATCGCCTCGTTCTCGACGTCGCGATAGCCGAGGCCGACGCCGAAGATGAGCCGCCCGCCACAGATCACGTCCAGCGTGGCGAGCTGCTCGGCGACCTCGACCGGGTGATGCAGCGGGAGCAGCAGGCAGCCCGTTCCCAGCCACATGCCGTCGGCCTCCGCCGCCAGGCGCGCCAGCGTGGGAATCGGTTGGAAGTAGGTGAAGGGATCGGACAGGTAGTGCTGGCTCGCCCACACCGAGTCGAAGCCGACGGCGCGGGCGAGTCGCACCTGCTCGACGTGCTCGCGAAAGCGGACCTCCTGGGCGTCCTCCGGCCGGTGCTGGACCGAGAGCGCGAGACCGAACTTCATGCCCACGCCGTCAGGGCTGGGAGAAGCGCTGGGCGTTGCCCATCGACGGCCAGACGAGCGCTCGGACCTTTTCCATCATTTGCCGGAGGTGGTTGCGGGGTGGGTTCGCGGTGCGCAGATTGGGGAACTCGTCGAGCAGATCTTGCACGTTCCGATCACAGTCGCCCGCGCGCGCCACCGCGTTCTGGCTCCGCCCCGCTGAGGTGGCCGAGCCCCCGCCGCGGGATGGCAGCGGAGGGCGGCCTGCGGCAGCGCGCTCAGCTCCGCGCACACCGAGGCGGCCGCGACCAACAGCTTGGCGATCTCCGATGTGTTCAGAAGGAGGTCCACCCTGCAGCGGGCGCCATCGGCCCGACGCGGGCGGATTCTAGCACGCACCAAGACGAAGCAGGCCGGGTTGTCCCCGGCCTGTCTCCGCCGCCTGGCCGACCGCGAGGTTAGCGCCCGAGGTTCTGCAGCGGGCTCTGGGCCGGGTTTGGGGCCGGTTCTTCGCCGAACGCGACCTTGACCCTCACGACGTCGCCGACGTCCACCTGCTTGAGGGCCTCCGGCGGGCCCTGCAGTGCGAGCAATCCGCGGCGCGTCTGGAGCATCAGCATCCCGCGCTGGTGGTCGATGTCGACGACGCGCCCGGTGATCTCCTCGGTCTGCGCCGAGATGTCGGGAGCGGTGGGGGGGGCCGGCGCGACGTTCTCCAGGCCGCTGCCGGTCTGGTGGTCGGCGAACGCAGGCCCCGCCCACAGCGCGCTCGCGACGAGTACCGCCGAAAGGCCGAGTAACTTTTTCATCGCGACCTCCCTGTCCCTTTCGGACTCAGGAGCCAGACGTCGCAAGCGATGTGCCAGCGAGGGCTCAGCCGCCCAGCAGCTCCCGCGCGATGATCACGCGCTGGATCTGGTTGGTGCCCTCGTAGATCTGCATGATCTTGGCGTCGCGCATGAAGCGCTCCACCGGGAACTCGCGCGTGTAGCCGTACCCGCCGAAGACCTGGACGGCGTCGGTGGCCACCTTCATGGCGGCGTCGCCCGCCCAGCACTTGGCCATCGACGCCTCGTAGGTGTTGCCTCGGATCCCGGCGTCCACCTGCCGGGCGGCGTGGCGGACCATCAGGCGCGCGGCGTGAACCTGCATGGCCATGTCGGCCAGCATGAACTGGATCCCCTGAAAGTCCGCGATGCGCTGGCCGAACTGGCGCCGGTCCTTGGCGTAGGCGACGGCGGCGTCGAGGGCCGCCTGGGCGATGCCGACGGCCATGGCGCCGGTGGCCGGCCGCGTGGTATCGAGCGTCGCCATGGCGATCGTGAAGCCCTCGCCCTCCCCGCCCAGTCGCTGCTCGACCGATATCCGACAATCGTTGAAGTGCAGCGCAACCGTGGGCGAGCCGCGGATGCCCATCTTCCTTTCCTTCTTGCCGACGGAGAAGCCCGCTGTGCCCTTTTCGACGAGGAAGGCGGTCACCCCCTTGGCGCGCTTGGAGGGATCCACCGTCGCGAACACACAGAGGACATCGGCGTGGTCGCCGTTGGTGCACCACTGCTTGGAGCCGTTGAGCACGTAGGCGTCACCCTGACGCACCGCCGTCGTCTTGAGCCCCGCCGCGTCCGAGCCCGCCTCGGGCTCCGAGAGCGAGTAGGCGGCCAGCATCTCGCCGGTGCCCAGCCGGGGCAGGTACTTCTTCTTCTGTTCGTCGCTCCCGAAATGGAGGATGGGGAGCCCCCCCAGTGGCTGATCGAGGTACTGGGTGGCCGACGCCGCGCAGGCCCAGGCGATCTCTTCGCAGACGAGCGCGAGCGCGAGACACCCCATGTCGCTGCCGCCATGCCCCTCCGGCACCCAGATGCCGTAGAGGCCGGCTTCCATGAGGGCGCGGATGGCCTCCTGGGGATAGCGCTCGCGCTCGTCGACGTCGGCGGCGTGCGGCGCGATCTTCTCCCGTGCCACCTTCCGGGCCAGATCGCGGATCATGCGCTGCTCGTCGCTCAGGTCGAAGTCATCCCTCATGGCTGTCTCCCACGATGACGAGGGCGTCCACGGCGACCAGATCGGCGCCGGCGGCGATGAGGGGATTGACGTCGATCTCCCGGATGCGCCGCTGGTCGAAGATGAGCGTCCCCACCGACTCGATGGCGTCGACGAGCCCCGCCCGCTCGACGGGCGGCAGGCCCCGGGGACCCGCCAGCAGCCGCGCCCGGCGCCCCTCGTCGAGCATCGCCTCCGCCTCGCCCTCGGCCGGGGGCGCCAGCCGGACCGAGACGTCGCCCATCACCTCGGTGAGCGCGCCGCCGGCGCCAAAGGCGACCACGGGGCCGAACACGGGATCGCGCCGCGCCCCGATCAGCAGTTCCACTCCCGGCCCCACGCGCTCCTGGACGACGAAGCGCTCGGCGCCCGCCCCGGCGCGCAGCTCCGTGCACGCCCGGCGCACGGCGGGGGCATCACGCACGTCCAGACGCACGCCGCCCACGTCGGTCTTGTGCGTGAGCCCGGGGGCGTCGGCCTTCACCACCACCGGATAACCGATGCGCTCCGCCGCCGCGACGGCTTCGGCGTCCGTCTCGACGATGGCCTCCCGACAAAAGCGGATGCCGTACGCCTCCAGCGCCCGGCGGGCCAGCGCGTACGGCAGCGGCCCCTGGCCCGTCTCGATGGCCTCCTCGACGTCGGCCGGCAACGGGGCGACGTGGATGGACCCGCAGGCGGTCCACCGCCGCGCCTGCCAGAGCGCCCGCCACGCGCGGACCGCGCGCTCGGGGCTCGGCAGCACCGGGACGCCGCCCGCCTTGAAGCGCTCCGCGATGCCGGGCGCATCCGCGGTGAACGCCACCGCCGGCTTGCCGGTGTCCGCCACCGCGCGAACAACGGAGTCGGCGAACTCGGGGATGTCGAGGCCGACGTTCACCGCGATGGCGCCGGACACCTCGGACAGGTCGAACACGGTTCTCACGGCCGCCGCGATGCGGGCCGGCTCGACCTGCGGCGTGAAGTCCACCGGATTGCCCACGGCGGCGAAGGGCGGCAGCAGCGCGCGCAGGGCCGCGCGCGCGGCGTCCCCCAGCGGCGGCACCGTGAGGCCCGAGCGCTCGGCGCAGTCCGCCGCCACCACGGACGGCCCGCCTGACACGGTGATGACGGCCACGCGGGGCGCTTCCGGGCGGCGGCGACCCGCGACGAGGAGTGTCTCGATGGCGTCGAAAAACTCTTCCGTCTCGTCGGCGAGCACGACCCGCGCGCGCAGGCAGGCGGCGCGGAAGACGTCGTAGGAGCCGGCCAGCGAGCCGGTGTGGGAGCCGGCGGCCCGCCGCCCGGCGTCCGAGCGGCCCGCCTTGAGGACGACCACGGGCTTGCGCCCCGTGGCCCGGCTCGCCACCTCCACGAAGCGCCGTCCGCCACGGAGCGCCTCGACGAAGCAGGCGATCAGCGTGGTGGCGGGGTCATCGGCCAGGTACTCGATCACCTCGGTGACGTCCACGTCGACCTGGTTGCCGATGGACAGGAAGCGCGCGACGCCGAGGCGGCGGTTGCCCAGGTGCCGGAGGATCAGGCCGCCATAGGCCCCGCTCTGCGACACGATGCTGATTCCGCCGCTCAGGCGAGGCAGGTCCCAGAAGTACGTGCCGTTGAGCCGCGCCGGCGCCGAGTACACGCCCATGCAGTTCGGCCCGACGAGCCTGAGGCCGGCCGCGCGCGCGGTCGCCAGCAGCTCCGCCTGGAGGGTGCGGCCGTCGTCGTCGACCTCGCCGAAGCCCGAGGACAGCACGACGGCGGTCTTCGCCCCCCGCGCCGCCAGCGCCTTGATCGCCTCGGGCACGGCGCTGGCGGGCAGGCTCACCAGCGCCAGATCGATTCCCTCGGGCACCGCCTCGATCCCCCGCACCGTGGCGTAACCCAGGATCGGCTCACCCGACGGGTGCACCGGGTACACCGCGCCCGGGTAACCGGACTCCTTCACGTTCTGCAGGAGGCGGTGGCCGAGCTTGGCGGGATGGCGGGACACGCCCAGGACGGCCAGGGCCCGCGGCGTGAAGAGGGGCTCCAGCGCGCCGGTCATGCCCATTTCGCGGCTCGCCTCGCGGCGCGCTCGCGAGACGCTCGGGGCCGCCTCTCAGCTCGCGCTGCCATACTTCCGCCGATCCACGACGCGCACGGCCTTGCCCGGGGGGCGCTCGATCTCGCCGAAGCGGCAGAGGCGGACCTCGGGGCCGAGGCCCAACAGGTCGTGCAGCTCGCGCTTCACGCGCGTGGCGACGGCGCCGTCGCACCCCGGCTCGGTCTCGACGTGGATGGTCAGCCGCTCGCCCCCGCCGTCACCGTCGAGCGTGATCTGGTACTCGGGGCCGAGCCCCGGCTGGCGCAGGAGCACCTGCTCGATCTGGCGCGGATAGAAGTTCACGCCCTTGAAGATGACCATGTCGTCGGTGCGGCCTCGCAGGCGGTCCAGCCGGAGCGCGGTGCGCCCGCAGGCGCAGCGCTCGCGCGACACGACGCGCGTGAGGTCGCGCGTGCGATAGCGCACCAGGGGCAGTCCCTCACGCGTCAGCGTGGAGACGACCAGCTCGCCGTCCTGGCCGTCGGGGACGACGGCGCCGGTCGTCGGGTCGATGATCTCCACGTGATAGTGGTCCTCCCACACGTGGATGCCGGCCCGCGCCTCGCAGTCGATGCCCAGCCCGGGGCCGCCCGTCTCCGTCATGCCGATGATGTCGAAGGTGCGGATACCGAGCTCCCGCTCGATCCGCGCGCGCAGCTCGTCGGACCACATCTCGGCCCCGAAGATGCCCACGCGCAGGGCGAGGGCGCCGAGATCGAACCTCTCCTCCCGCGCGACCTCGATGAGGCGCAGGGAGTACGTCGCGATCGCCACCAGCACCGTTGTCTTGAGATCCCGCATCAGCTTGAGCTGGAGCAGCGTGCGGCCGGCGCCGACCGGGATCACCATGGCGCCCAGGCGCTCGGCGCCGTAATGGAAGCCGAAGCCCCCGGTGAAGAGCCCGAAGGAGGGCGTGATCTGGATCACGTCGTCGGAGCCGACGCCGGCGGCGACGTAGCACCGCGCCATCACCTCGCTCCACTGCGCGATGTCCCCGGGCGTGTACGGATTGAGGATCGGATTGCCCGTCGTCCCGCTCGACATCTGGATGCGCCGGTAGGAGCCGCCGCCGGCCAGGCCGAAGGGATAGGCGTCGCGTAGCTCGTCCTTGGTGAGGAACGGCAGGCGCCGCCAGTCGTCGATCCGCCCGAGGTTGCCGGGCTCGGCGCCGCCGAGCCGCCCGGCGTAGGCGGGGTTGGTGTTGACGCGGGCCAGCGTCGCCCGCATCCGCTCCAGCACGAGGCGGTCGAGCCGCTCGCGCTCCATCGCCTCCAGCTCGGGCTGGAACATCTTCACGGCACCACTTTCAGGATGCGGTCGTCGTCGGGCGCGGGCGAACCGCGGCCGTCGCGATTGCTGGTCGCCACGTAGAGCGCGCCGTCGGGCCCGACCACGACGTCGCGCAGGCGCCCGTAGGCGCGCTCGAGCAGGTTCTCCACGCCTCCCACGGCGCCGTCCGCCGTCAGCCGCACGCGCAGCAGGCGCCGCCCCCGGAGCGCCGTCATGTAGAGATGGTCGCCGAGGATCGCGATCCCCGACGGGGCCCAGGTGTCGCTGCCCGATTCGAGGATGGGCTCCACGAAGCGCGGATCGTCCCCGCGGCCGTAGACCTCCGGCCAGCCGTAATTCCGTCCGGGGCGGATCAGGTTCAGCTCGTCGTGCCCCCACGGAACTCCGGACGGTCCGTGCTCGGCGGCGAAGAGCCGGCCGCCGCGGTCCCAGGCCAGCCCCTGCGGGTTCCGGTGACCGAGGGAGTAGATCGGCGAGCCGGGGAACGGGTTATCGGCGGGCGCGCTGCCGTCGGGGTTCAATCGTAGAATCTTGCCGGCGAGCGAATCGCGCCGCTGGGCCAGCCGCGACTGGCCGGCGTCGCCGGTGGTCACGTAGAGCTTGCCGTCGGGGCCGAACTTCACCCGACAGCCGTCGTGGATCCCGGCGCCCGGGATGTCGTCGACCAGGACGCGCTCGTCCGGGGTGGGGCCGTCGCGCGGGATAAGCGTCACCACGCGGTTGACGAGGCGGCCCCGCTTCTCGGTGGTGTAACAGGCGTAGAGGCGTCCGGTCTGGGCGAAGGCGGGATCGAGCGCGAGACCCATGAGTCCGCCCTCGCCCTGCGCGGCCGCCGGCAGCGTGGCGGCCGGCGCTGACTCGAGGCGGCCGTTCTTCACCACGCGGATCCGCCCCGGGCGCTCGCTCACGAACAGCCGGCCGTCGGGGGCGAACGCCAGCGCCCACGGCACCTCCAGCCCGGCCGCGACCACCGTCAGGCGCGGCTGGGCCGCGCCCGGCGCCACCGAGAGGACAAGCGCGAGGGCGGCCGCGAGCGCGACGAAAGCGTTCACGACCGATGAGTGTAGCCCTCGGTGCCGGACCCGGCAAACCGGGACCCCTGGGGGTAGTGTCTCAGTTTGACTGAGACTTGGATGGGCGGCGCGGGCAGGGACGCGCGGATCAGGCGGGAGGAATCGGCACGGCGTCCGTCGCTGTCGGAGGTGCGCCACCCTGTACTTGGGCGATCAGCCGGAAGTAGGTCGCGTTATCCATCTTCAGCTTGTCGAGGATGGACATCATGACCGTGATAGAGACGACCTCGCCGTCTTTCGGAACGATCAAGACTGGGTGCTCGGCGTCTGGCTTGACCATCGCCCAGTTGTCTTCATCTTCGGCGGACTGGCGATAGCCGCACGCCACGAGCATGTCCCGGAAGACAACGGGCGGAACTGGCACCGGGACAGCCATCGGGTCAGGCCGGTATCAACTCAAGCGGCAATACCGCGGGGACGTCAAACACCTCGGGGAAGCTGGCCTTCTCAAGGATCTCCTCTTCGAAGAAGCCGACGAACTCCGAGTCTGGCCCCGGCATCTGGCTTGCCCCGGTGGGAGCGAGGCCGACGTTGCGCAGCGCCTTATCCCACACGCCGTGCTCATACGCCGTCGTTAGGAAGAGGCGGACGGCGCTGGCGATGGCGCGCTTGGCGCGCGCCTTCGTGCTCCCTTGGGAGTAGAGTTGCAAGGCCGGGACATAGGTGATCCAAACCTTAGCCTGCTCATCGAACTTCATTCCGGCCTTGAGGCGGGCCATAAATGTGACCTGAATTCCCTTCGGCCGCGTCGTCTGGTCCATGGTGCCCATCTCTTTCAAGCCTGACGTTTGCAGGTTCGCATCACCGATCTAGTATCTCAGGCATTGGCATTTTGGCCAAGATTCCGGGCGAGGTCAAGGGGGGGGCATTCAAGGAATTAGCCGGCCAGCCGGGCGATTTCGTCCAGCGACCAGATGTGATCGGACACCCCAGCCTCCATCGCGGGCGTCACCCGGAGCGTCTTGTGGACCCTGGCGAAGTTGTAGTGCATGAAATGGAGGGCCACGGCTGCCTTGTGGTTGTCCACTTTCTTGCTGAAAGCATTGGTCAGCCGGGTGAAGCGCCGCATCCCCATTCGCATCGTGAGGTTTTGGCGCTCAGCGAACGACGTGCTGATGTGCTGTTCGTCGGGTCGGCCGGTAATGCACACCATCCGCGTCCCCAGGCAGCTAGGCGGGCTGTAGCGGGCTTCTGACGAGCGCTCCCGGCCCGAATCACCCTCGTACATCTTGATGAGCATGGCGTAGTCGACCTCGCTGCCGAACGCACCCTCGACAGCCTCCAAGTACACCTTATTGCCGTCCGTGGTGAGTTGGACCCGGGCAGAGAGGCGGTCAGCCAGGTCACGGATGAATCCCTCGGCCGTGAAGCCATCGCGTCGTCCGACCGCCCATGAAGGGACGAGCTTGCTGTCCGCGTCGATTGCCGTCCAGGTCCACACGTCGCCGTAGCCGAAGGCCCCCGCGTACTTCTCGGGCAGGTTCTTCGCCTTGGCGTACACGAACGCCCAAATCTCATCGCACTGAATCCGCCGACACTTGAGGTTCCGCAGGGTCCGGTCTTGGTACTGCTCGCAGGCGGCGCCTACATCCAGCAGGAGCTTGGTCACGGTGTTGATAGATACATCCGCCAGGCGGCTGGCGGCGCGGAGGCTGCTGCCTTCCGCCAGCAGGCCGATGATTTGGGCGCGGCGCTCTAGGGGGAGCCTATTCATGGCCGGAAGCATATCGACATCATAGCCCTCAGTCAAGCATAAAGTTCAGTATAGCGGCTGTGGTATCATTCGGTGCCTAGCCCCATATAGTGGGCCTCCGCGAGGCACGAGAACCTTGCAGTATATACTAGGGACGGTATAATCTAGTGCGACAGATAGCACCGGCGGTTCGCTGGGCGACTCTGGAGGTGGTGCTTCGTGACGCCACAGGGAAGCTTGATTCATCAGGCGAGCGACCATTCTCAGATGCATTGCCGGGCGACGGCCCTGCGGCCGCCAAGACGGCAATTCAGAAAATGCGCCTCGTTGAATCACAGGGCTGGCCGGCAGCACTGCTTAACGTTAGGGACGAACATGGGAAACCGAGAATAGAGCAGTCCGATGAGGAAGAGCCGCCGATCTACATCCTCAAGTGCAAGCCCGCGTGCTGGCGACTCTACTTCTATGTTGATCACGGTCGACACTTCTTCGTCTACCTCTATGCGAAATGCAAGAGAAAGCAGCGAAGAGACCCAGAGGATTCTGTCCGAGCACGGCGAATCCGAGCCAGCCTTGGTCCCGGCGGCGACGGGATTGACTACTTCCGCTTCCCGGATCGAGTTGATGTATGACCCCGCTTTTCGCTTGGCATGGGACAACGACCTCTCCTTTCACATAGCTGAACACGTCGCTCGTCTTAGGAACTACCGTGGAGATTCACAGGCTACCGTCGCTAAGGCTATGGGCACTAGCCAGTCTGCTATAGCGCGTATCGAGGGTGGCGATGAGAACATCACTGTTCGTACGGTGACAAGGCTCGTTGAGGCACTTCGTGGCCGCATCCACTTTGCGATTGAGCCGGCGGAGATAAACCTGCCTCACTGGCCTGACTGTTGGGAGATGATCACGGCGGGTCTCAACTCGGCGCACCCGTATATTCTTCGCGGCGCCGCCGGGCATGCGGACGATGCGGGACATCACGTAATTGCTGGATGGAGTTCCTACAGCTTTACGACTAAAAGCACGACACCGCATGTGGCTTTGAGCTCTGCGGAGGCCAAATAGTGATGGCAAAGAAGGGCTCGGCCGACAAAGCGGATGTGGATAGCGGCGCCGACGCCATTGTCCGCGCAAACGTCAAGCGCACAATTGTCTTCGCGCCTAATTTCATCTCGCTTTATACCAACGACACTCAAGTGCAGGTCTCGCCCTGGGACGTCAGGCTTATCTTCGGAGAAATATCTGAGCCACCAACTTCAGAGCGTCCTGAGGTCGTCATTAAGGCTACCGGCGAGGTCCGCATGTCACCGCAGCATGCCAAGCGTATCCTTCAGATCCTGGCCGACACCCTAGCGACGTATGAGCGGAGCGTAGGGCCAATACCCCTGCCGGTAGATTAGCGGCCCCAGCGAGCGCGCGCGGCCTTTCGCGCAATGGCTTGGCGGCGCACCTTGGATAGCTTCGTCGCCCTCGCCTTTCCGCCCTTCAGTCCACCCTTGCGACGTGCCTCGTTCGGCAGGCCGGGCTTGACGTTCTCCGCCTGCCCCGTGGCAATGTCCACGATGAGCTTGGCGAGCTGGTTCGGGTCGCGGGGCCGGGGCGGGCGCTTCGTCATGGCCGGAGTATGCCACGGCTGTGAGCCCGGGGTTCACACCCTGTGAACGTCAAACTGAGACACTACCCCCCTGGGAGCTTGACAGCCGCCGGGGGGTGGGACACGGAAAGGCGCGCATCCCGCTCTTCAAGCAGTTCATGGGCACCGACGAGACCCCGATGGCCAGGTACATCGGCGCCATGTTCGACTTTCACTGGAACGACCACGCCGGCCAGCTCGCCGAGATCCGCCAGGAGGCGGGTCTGCCGGCAGCGACCTGACGCTCACTTGATCGCGCGACTCCACAGGGGCGACAGCCAGCCGTGGTGGAGGAGGGCGCGGATCTCGCGGAGCAGCAGGTCGCCCAGGCCGAGGTGCTCGAGCGCGCGGCTGCGGCCGGCGGGCGGGGGTCCCAGCAGCGCAACGAAGGTCAGCCGGAGCCCGGTGGTTGCCGGCGACTCCACGCTCACGGTCCGGGCGGCGGACTCGAAGAGGGACAGGCCCAGCGCGACGTCCTCGGTCACGTAGCGGTGGTCGAAGGTCAGGGTCTCGTTCCAGAGCCCGCTGGCCGTGAGCTTGGCCCTGGCCCCGGCGCCGTACAGCCCCTCGGCGGCGCGCGCCTCGTCGTAGTAGGTCACCTGCTCGTAGTGCGGGGCCGGATAGCCCCACCCTTTTCGCGCGGCCACGCGCTCGGCGTCGACAGCGTCGATGAGACGCCGCGCGCTGGGCGTGGTGCCGGCGGCGTGGATGTCGAAGCGTCCCCGTTCGATCGTGCCGGCGTTGAGGAGGACGAGCGGCGGGTGGAGGACGGGCCCGGCGTTGGTGAGTGCCGCGTCCAGCGCGTCGAGGCACGGGCGCACGGAGGGAAAGAGCTCGGCGATCTTCGCCAGCGCCGTCGAAGCTCGCGAGGCGGGAAGCACGCCGGTCGGGAGATTGACGGCGCGGACGGGCGCCTTCACCGCGGTGGGGCCGGTCTTGCGCGCGAGGTAGGGCAGGGTGCCGGTCTCGGCGATCGCGTACGGCAGGCGGCCGCCGGCACGCGCGATCTCCCGCGCCAGCACGTAGGCGCCGAGCGTGCCGGGTGTGAGGAGCACGATCTGGCGCTCGTCCAGATGCGGCGCCAGGCGCTGGGCGAGGTCCTCGTGGCTGGTGGCGGGCAAGGGCGCGATGATCACCTCGGTGCCGGCGACGGCCTCGGCGATGTTCCCCGTGAGGAGCGCCAGCGAGCCCTTGCCCTGCCGGCCCTCGGCGACCAGCGTGATGCCGCCGGCTGCGCGCACCGCCGCCAGGTCGCTCTCCGAGCGCCGCCAGAGGCTCACGGCGTGGCCGGCCAGCGCGAGGTCCGCCGCCGTCGCGTAGGCGCCGTGACCGCCCCCGAGCACCGCAATCTTCATCACGGGCTCGCCTCGGGCGCGCTCCGCCTCCGGCTCCGCGGCCGCCCTGCGGCTCGCAAAACTATCATCTGATGACCCCGGTCCCGCGAAGCCCGGCGATCCGCTCGGGCGGGTACTTGAGAAGGTCTCGAAGCACGGCGTCGGTGTGCTCGCCGAGCGCCGGCGGCGGCGCGACGTCGAGCCCCATCCTCCCGTCCACCTTGACGGGCGTGCCCAGGGTCGGGATGGCGCCGTGGCGCGGGTGGGGGAGCTTCACGACCATCTGTCGCTGGAGGATCTGCGGGTCGGAGAGCACGCGGTCCACCGTCAGGATCGGAGTGGCCGGGACGCCCTCGGCCTGCAGGCGCGCGAGCCACTCGTCGGTGGTACGCGAGGCGAAGATCGCTTCGACCAGCGGCATGAGGACGTCGCGAGTGGCGACGCGGGCGCGGTTGGTGGCGAAGCGCGGATCGTGCTCCCACCCGGGCCGCTCGACGGCCAGACAGAAGCCGCGCCAGAACTTCTCGGCGAAGATGGCGACGATGAGGTGCCCATCGCGCGTGGCCAGCGCCTGGTAGGGCACGACGGAGGCGTGCCCCGAGCCCTGCGGCCCGGGCACGCGCCCGTCGGCCCAGAAGTACTGGGCGACGTACGTCAGCAGCGAGGCCTGGCAGTCCAGCAGCGAGAGATCGACGTGCGCGCCCCGGCCCGTCGCCTGGCGCCGGAAGAGCGCCGCCGCCACGGCGAACGCGCCGAACATGCCGCCGGCCAGATCGCCCATGGGCAGCCCCATCCTCACCGGCCGCCCGCCCGGCTCGCCGGTGAGGCTCATCCCTCCTCCCATGGCCTGCAGCGCCAGATCGAAAGCCGGCCAGTCGCGGTAGGGGCCCCCCTGCCCGTAGGCGGAAATCGAGCACATGACCAGGCGCGGGTTCAGCGCGGCGAGCCCCGGATACTCGCAGCCCAGACGCTCCAGCACGCCGGGCCGGAAGTTCTCCCACACGACGTCGGCGGCGCGGACGAGATCGAAGAAGACCTCGCGGCCGGCTTCGCGCGTGAGATCGATCGCCACCGACTTCTTGTTGCGGTTGATGGAAAGGAAGTAGGCGCTCTCGCCCTCGGGCAGGAAGGGCGGACCCATGACGCGCATGGGGTCGCCTCCGTCCGGCTCCTCGATCTTGACGACCTCGGCGCCCATGTCGGCCAGCAGCATCGCGCCGTAGGGTCCCGCCAGCATGCGGGAGAGGTCGAGCACCCTTACGCCTTCGAGCAGCCTCATGCGGCCCTGTCCTCGTCGCGATCCTCGCCGCGCCCGTCCAACCGGTGCTCGAAGGTGACGTGCTGCTCCTCGCGGTGCCCGAGCTCCCTGAGGGCGTGACGGAAGGAGTCGAAGTACGGGCCGGGAGCGGGGGGTCGGTGGCCCGGCCAGAGGACACCGATCCGCACCGGCTTCGCCTGCGCCTCGGCCACGACGGGGAGCGCGAAAAGGAGCGCGGCGGCGACGGCAAGGGCGGAGGGGATCACGCTCGCCGCTCCCGCGCGCGCCACGCGAGCGCGTTTCGCACGACGGCCGGCGCGATCGGCAGCTCGGTGAAGCGCACGCCGATGGCGTCCTTCACGGCGTTGGCGACGGCGGCGGACACCGGGATGGCGCCGGACTCGCCGAGCCCCTTGGCGCCGAACGGGCCCTCGGCGTCCACGCTCTCGATGAGCCGGACGACCAGCTCCGGCATGTCGTCAGAGCGGAGGATCGCGTAGTCCATGAAGGTCGCAGTCAGCACCTGGCCCTCCCGGACGACGAGCCTCTCGCTGAGCGCGTAGCCGAGCCCCATGTGGATGCCGCCGTGGATCTGCCCCTCGGCGGCGAGCGGGTTGAGCGCGCGACCGACGTCGTGGGCCGAGACCACCTTCCGCACCTCGATCTTGCCCGTCGCCTCGTCGACGTCGAGGAGCACGGCCTGGGCGGCGAAGCCGTAGGTCGCCGACACGTTGCCCCGCAGGTCCTTGCCCAGCATCTCGGTCGGCGGGTCGTAGAACGCCTCGGCCACCAGCGTCTGTCCGCCCTCGCGCAGGTGGCCGGCACGCACCACCCGCTCGTACGGCAGGCGGCGCCCGGGCTCGCTCCTGACGAACACCCAGCCCTCCCTGATGTCCAGCCGGTCGGCGGGCTCCTCGAGCGGCCCGGCGGCGATGGCCAGGAGCTCCGCCCGCAGCTTCTCGGCGGCGAGCCGCGCCGCGTTGCCGGCGATGAACGTCGTCCGGCTTGCGTGAACGCCGACGTCCCAGGGCTTCACGGCCGTGTCGGAGTTCACCACCTCGACTCGGTCGAGCGGGATCCCCAGCGTCTCGGCCACGATCATCGCCAGCACCGTCTCCGAGCCCTGCCCGATCTCGCTGGCGCCGGTGAGCAGCAAGACCTTGCCGAAGTCATCGAGCTTCACGATAGCCCCACATCCGTCCGAGCGGTAGATCCGGGCCCCGCCGCCGACGTGGAACATCGCGGCGTACCCCACGCCCCGCTTCCATCCCGGGCGGAGCGGGGGCGGATTTTTGGCGATCTCCTCGGCGGCGGCGAGGCACTCGGCCATCGCGCACGACGTGATCACGAACCCCTGGGGGCTGACGTCGCCCGACTTCACCGCGTTGCGCCGCCGGAGCTCCAGGGGATCGAGACCCAGGCGGTCGGCGAGGTCGTCCATCTGGGACTCGACGGCGAAGGTGGACTCGAGGTTGCCGTAGCCGCGCATCGAGCCCGAGTAGGGGTTGTTGGTGTAGACGATCGTCGTGTCGAAGCGGACGTTCGGGCACCGATAGAGCCCGGCCACCGTCGCCAGCATCACGTAGGGCGTCGTCGAGCCCCAGGAGACGTAGGCGCCGTTGTCGATGGTCACGTGCGCGTCGCGGGCCAGGAGCCGGCCATCGGCCGCCGCCGCCGTCCGCAGGCGGATCGCGCAGGCCTCGCGCGTGGGGCACGCGAGGAACTCCTCCACGCGGTCAAACTCGATCTTTACCGGCCGCCGTGTGTGGCGGGCCAGCAGCGCCGCGATGACGTCGATCGGATAGAGATCGAGACCGCGTCCGAAGTTGCCGCCGACCGGCGGCTGGAGGACGCGCACCCGGTCACCGGTGATGCCGAGCGCGGCCGCCAGGTCACGCTGGTAGAGAAACGGCACCTGCGTGGTGGTCCACATGGTGAGCCGCCCCTGCGGGTCCCAGTCGGCGATCGCGACCATCGTGCCCAGGCAGGCGGGCGTGACGAAGTTCAGCCGGTATTCCCCCTCGACCACGGCGGCGGCCTCGGCGAAGGCCCGGTCGACGTCGCCGTGCCCGAACTGATAGCGGAGCGACGTGAGGTTCGTCCCCAGCTCCTCGTGGACGAGCGGCGCGCCCGGGCGCAGCGCCTCCCGGGGATCGAAGACGCCGGCGAGCTCCTCGTACGCGACGTCGATCAGCGCCAGCGCCTCCTCGGCGATGACAGCGGTCTCGGCGGCGACGGCGGCGATCTCGTCCCGGATGCAGCGCACCTTGCCCCGCTTGAGCGCGGGGTGATCCTTGGCGAACCCGAACGGGTGCTGCTCCACGTCGTCGCCGGTCACGACGGCGAGGACGCCGGGCAGCGCGCAGGCCCGGGTGGTGTCGATCCTGACGATGCGCGCGTGCGGATACCTCGCGCGCAGGATCTTGCCGTGCGCCAGGCGCGGCAGCTCCAGGTCGTGGAGGTAACGGGTGCGCCCGGTCACCTTCTCGACGCCGTCGCGCTTGGGAACACCCTTACCGATGATGCTGAACCCGCTCACCGATGCCCCTCGGAAGGCTGAGGCGTGCCCGACGGCGGTGGCGACCGGCGGGGCCGGGGGGTGGCGGGCGAGAGCCGCCCATCCGCCAGCAGCCCGTCACACGCCGCGCGCGGGCGCAAGAGGAGTCGAGGCCTGGAATGCGCGGTGGGGGGGACGCCGACCGCGACGCAAGCCACCGACAGCGATGCCGGATGGGCAGCTCGAGCCCGACAGGCCCCGCCGGCCCCGCAGTCAGGCGACGACGAGCGGGTCACCATCAGAACTTCACGGGCTCCTTGTGTTCGCCGAAGACGGTCTTCATCGCGCCGGCGATCTCGCCCAACGTTGCGTACGATTTCACCGCCTCCGTGATGGGGTTCATGAGGTTCGCCGCGCCACGCGCCTCGTCGGTGAGCCGGCCCAGCGCGGCCGCCACCGCGCCGTGGTCGCGGTCGTGGCGCAGGCGCTGGAGCTTGGCGATCTGGGCCTGGGCGACCCTGGGGTCGAACGTGTAGAGCTCCACGCCCCGGTCGGCCTCGGGGGGCCGGTCGCCGACGTGGCAGTTGACGCCGACCTTCTTGATCTCGCCGGAGGCGAGCTTCTGCTCGAAGAGATAGGCCTGCCGGGCCACCTCGGCCTGGATCGCGCCCGTCTTCACGGCCTCCACGATGCCGCCCATGCGCTCGACGTGCGCCAGCTCCTCCAGGATCTTCTCCTCCATCTGGTTGGTGATCGCCTCCAGGAAGTAAGAGCCGGCCAGCGGATCCACCGTGTCGGCCGCGCCCGATTCCTCGGCGCAGATCTGCATGGTCCGGAGCGCGATGAGCTGGGCCTTGGCCGAGGGGATGGTGTAGGCCTCGTCGTAGGTGGGCAGCGCCATCGTCTGGGCGCCGGCGAGCGCGGCGGCCAGCGCGATGTAGGCGCCGCGGACGATGTTGTTCTCCGGCTCCTGGACGGTGAAGGCCGAGCCGCCGCCGCCGATGAGGCTGCGGAACATCCACGACTTGGGGTTCCGGGCGCCGAAGCGCTCGCGCATCATCCGGGCATAGAGGCGGCGGCCGGCGCGGAACTTCGCCACCTCCTCGAAGATCTGCCCCCAGGAGGTGAAGTTGAAGGAGATGCGCGGCGCGAAGTCGTCCACGTCCATCCCGCGCGCGAGCATCAGCTCGACGTAGGCCGCGGCCATGGCCAGGCCGTAGGCCATCTCCTGGCCGGTGGTGCAGCCGGCTTCCCGGATGTGATAGCCACAGACCGAGACGGGATTGGAGCGCGGGTAATGCCGGGCCGAGAACTCGATCAGGTCGGCGACGAGCCGGAGCGAGGGATCGACGGGGTAGACCCAGGTGCCGCGGGCGATGAACTCCTTGAGGATGTCGTTCTGCGGCGTGGTCACCACGCGGTCGGCCGCCGCCCCCTGCTTCTCGGCCACGGCGTAGTACATGGCGGTGATGGGCGCGGCCATCCCGTTGATGGTGAGCGAGACGCTGACGCGGTCGAGCGGGATGCCGGCGAAGGCTTCTTCCATGTCGGCCAGCGAGTCGGCGGCCATGCCGACCATGCCCACCTCGCCCTCGGCCCGCGGGTGGTCGGAGTCGAGGCCGAGCTGCGTCGGCAGGTCGAAGGCGACGTTGAGCGCGTCCTGGCCGTGCGCCATCAGGTGTTTGAAGCGGGCGTTCGTGTCCGCCGGCGTCCCGAAGCCGATGTACTGCCGCATGGTCCACAGCCGCTCGCGATACATCGCGCGATGGATGCCGCGCGTGAACGGATACTCGCCGGGCCGCCCGATGTCGGCTCCCGCGTCGCGTCCGGCGAGGTCTTCGGGGCCGTAGCTCGGCTTGACCGGGATCCCGGCGTTGAGCTTGAGGTCCTTCATCGCGTCACCTCACTCCGCGACTTGAACGCGGCGACGATGTCCGTCAACGGTGTGCCCATCGGAAAGACGGCGGTGGCGCCGAGCGCTTTCAGCGGTTCGACGTCGCGGGGCGGGATCGTGCCCCCGACCACGACCTGGATATCATCGGCGCCCGCGGCGCGCAGCCCGTCGAGCACCCGCCGGGTCAGCAGCAGGTGCGCGCCCGAGAGGATCGAGAGCCCCACGACGTCGGCGTCCTCCTGGATCGCCTCCGCGACGATCTCCTCCGGCGTCCGCTTGAGCCCGGTGTAGACGACTTCCACGCCGGCGTCCCGAAGCGCCTGCGCCACGACCTTCGCGCCGCGGTCGTGGCCGTCGAGGCCCGGCTTGGCGATCAGGATTCTCATGGGGTGAACGCCGGCAACCAGCGCGCGTTGCCTTTCGGATCGTCCGTTACACGGATCGGCTTCAACCGCACGCGCTGGCCGATCGTGATCGATGCGGGGTCTCCGTCCACGACGATCGAGAAGATCCGGTGGCCGCCGACCTTGACGATCGCGAAGACGCGGGGCCCGTCGAAGCCCGCCGGCAGGCCGGTCTCCTGCACGGTGAACGCGTGCACCGTGCCCTCGCCCGGCAGCTCGATCCAGTCGAAGCGATCGGAGCCGCACTCGGGACAGAACCCCCGCGGCGGCCACGACGTGCGGCGACATCCGGCGCACGCGGTCGTCGTGAGCGTTCCTTCGGCGAGCCGCGCGTAGAACTCGGAGAGCCGGTTCCAGTCGCTCGACTCGAGCGGAAACGGGTCGATGGCCCTCACGTACGTCATCGCGTCACCGATCGCCCTCGCGCTCGGACGTTGCGACCGGAGCATCGCGTCGCTGGCGGCGGAGCTGACGGAGCAGCGCTCGCATCTTCTCGGTCTCGAACCGGTCGCGAGCGGCGCCCGCGTAATCGAAGAATCCGCGGCCGGTCTTCGGGCCGAGCTCGTTCCTGGCGATCTTTTCCTCGACGGCCGGCGCCGGCTGGTAGCGGTCGTTGCCGAGGGCTTCGGTCAGATAGCGGCTGGCGTGATACAGGACGTCGACGCCGCCCCAGTCGATGAAGTCGAAGATCCCGATCGCCGCGTAGCGAAATCCCATGCCCGCGCGGAACGCGCGGTCGACGTCTTCGGCCGAGGCAACGCCTTCTGCGACCAGGCGGACGGCCTCGTTCATCAGCAGCACCTGTAACCGCGGGCCGATGAACCCCGGCGAATCGGCGCACCGCACCGGCACCTTGCCGAGCCGCTCGAGCCGGGCGAGCGTGACGGTTACCACGGCCTCCGACGTCGCGGGGCCAGGCACCACCTCGACGAGCGGGATGACATGCGCGGGGTTGAGCCAGTGCGCCACCAGGAAACGCTCGGGATGCTCGACCGCGTCGGCCAGGTGCGAGGGC